>SKSP01000519.1 GCA_007122945.1 Ilumatobacteraceae bacterium
TATCGCGGCCGGATGGGCATTTACGAATTGATGGTGACGACCGATGAGGTGCGCCATCTGGCTCACGATAATGCCAGCACCTGGGAGATCAAGAAGGCGGCCGTCCGCAACGGGATGGCGACATTGCGGCGCGATGGCTGGAGCAAGGTTCTGGCCGGCAGTACGACGGTCGACGAGGTGGTGCGCGTCACCAAGGGGGACCGCGAAGTGCTAGTGGCGGCGACCGAGGCAGATGGCGAGGCGAAAGAGTTGCTGCGGATCGGGGGCCTCCGGTGAGAGGCGCACAATGCGCGCATCTTGAAGAATCCCCGGGTTTTGAACATTGGGATTCTGTATTTTGAATTTGTTTCGGATTTCGGATTTCGGATTTCACATTTGCCATGCCTGATTTCGCCTATACCGCGCGCGATCTTCGCGGCACAAAAGTCAGCGGTACGCTTGCCGCTGCGTCCGAGCGGGAGGCGATCGCCATCCTGGCCGGCAAGTCGCTGTTTCCGATCCAGGTGGCCGCGGCGAAGTTGAAGGCGCATCCGCTGAGCCGCAAGCGTGTCGGCGGGCAGTTGATGGCCACTACCTACAATCAGCTGGCAGCGCTGTTGCGCAGCGGTGTGCCGTTGCTGCGTTCGATCCATGTGATTCGCGATCAGACGTCGAACGTACGATTGCAGGAGGTGCTGGACGACGTCTATCGCCGGGTCGAGGACGGAGCGACGCTGGCCGAGGCGATGAGTCGTTACCCGCGGGTGTTCAACGAGATGGCGGTCAGCATGGTGCGGGCCGGGGGTGAGGGCGGCTTCCTGGAGGATGCGCTGGACCGTGTGGCGAACTTCACGGAGCAGCAGGAGGATTTGAAGAGCCGCACCATCGGTGCACTGGCCTACCCGGCGTTTTTGACGGTGGTGGGCACGCTGGTTGTCGGCGGGTTGGTCATCTTCTTCGTGCCCCGTTTTGGCGAGATGTTCGATGTGTTGCGCGACCGGGGCGAATTGCCCATGATGACCCACTGGTTGCTGTGGTTCAGCGCGGTCTTGCGGCGGTACATCCTGCTGATTCTTGGTGTGGGCGCCGTATTGGTGGCCGGGGTGCGGCGGGAGGTCCAGACGGAACGGGGGCGGCGGCTGCGCGACCTTCTGAAGCTTCGCATGGCGATGCTGGGGCCCATCTTCACCAATCTGGCGGTAGCCCGGTTCTGCCGGGTGCTGGGCACGTTGTTGCGCAACGGGGTCCCGATCTTGAAGTCGTTGGAGATCAGCCGCGAAGCTGCCGGCAACCGCATCCTGTCCGAAGCGATCGGCGCGGCGTCGGAGAACATTTCGTCGGGTCAGTCACTTGCCAAACCCTTGGCCAGTTGCGAATACTTTCCGCGCACGGTGGTGGAGATGATTTCCGTGGCGGAGGAATCCAATACGCTGGACAAAGTTCTCGTAGATATTGCCGACGGTTTGGAGCGGCGGACGGTCCGTCGTCTGGACTTGGCGGTGCGGCTGCTGGAGCCGATCATGCTGCTGATTCTGGCGGGGATCGTGCTGTGCGTCGTGATCGCCCTGTTGATGCCGGTCATCCAGATGAGTAGCACGATGCGCTGACGCAACAGTAGGGGGTCGGGAGTCGTTTTCGGGCGCAAAATCTACCATGTGGTAACGTATCTTCGCCGAAAACGACTCCCGACCCCTTTGGTGATAGGAAAGACGTGACCGGGTACTTGTAGGAAAACTTTGGACCCGATCGCGGGTTTATTCCTTTGGGGGCAGCAGGCTTCGGACCTGCGGAGCGGGTGCGGCCAAGATTT
Organism: Ilumatobacteraceae bacterium; assembly: GCA_007122945.1. GTDB lineage: Bacteria > Actinomycetota > Acidimicrobiia > Acidimicrobiales > Ilumatobacteraceae > SKSP01. Next base: position 1,790 of record SKSP01000519.1, read on the forward strand.
CGAAGGGACCATTGGAGGGAGGAACAATCGATGCGGAAACCACGGCCGATGGGGAAACAACGGCGCCGCCGGCGCGGCTTTACGCTGATAGAATTGCTACTGGTGCTGGCCATCTTGGTCATCTTGGGCTCGATGACCACGTTCTTCTTCGCCGGGATGCAGCGCGAGGCGTACGTGGATGCCGCTCGCTCGCAGATCGGCATGTTCGAAAGCACGCTGGAGGCTTATCGTCTGCATGTGGGCCGGTACCCGGACACCAACCAGGGGTTGGCAGCGCTGGTTGCGCCGCCGCCGGACCTGCAGAACCCGAACCGCTGGCGGGGCCCCTATTTGCAGAGGACCGAGATCCCGCTCGACCCCTGGGGCAATCCCTACCAGTACGAACTGATCGGCCCCGAGCAGTATCGCATCTGGTCCTGGGGCCCCGATGGCGTTCCCGGTACCGAGGATGATGTGGTCAACCATCAGTAGACGCTCTTGCCGCAGAACGATGCGATCCGCCTGTGCACCCGCGCATCACCGCCCGGCGTTAACGCTGTTGGAACTGGTTCTGGTCTTGGCCGTGATGGTGGCGGCAGCCGCGATCGTATTGCCCGCTCTGCGGGGCCCGATGAACGATCAACGGCTGCGCCAAGCGGCGGATCTGATCCTGGCTCAGTGGACCAGCGCGCGCGTCGCCGCTTTGAATACCGGGCGGATCCACGTCTTCCGCTACCAATCCGGTACCGATCAATACCAGGTGCAGGCGTGGTTCAGCGA
>SKSP01000441.1 GCA_007122945.1 Ilumatobacteraceae bacterium
CGACCCGACCGGCGACGCCCGGACCGGCGACGACCCGGTCACCGGACCGACGTGGCGGGACCCGACGGCCTGGCGGCTCGGGATCGTCGCCTTGCTGCTCGTCCCCTTCGACGAGACCTGGCTCGCCTTCCTCATCGCCTGGCTGCAGGTCGAGGCGGACTGGTCCGAGGCGCCGTCGATCCTGGCCGGCACGGGGGCCGTCGTCGGGGCGGCACTCGGCTTCGGCCCGCTCTCGGCGTGGTCCCGACGGTGGGCCGACCGCACCGTGCTCGTCGGTTCGATCCTCGCTGCCTCGGCCGCCGGCACTGTCGTCGATGCCCTGCCGGCGGGTCTCGCCGTCGCGTCGGGCGTCGTCGTGAACGCCGCGCTGGCGGTCGCCTGGGTGACGCTGCAACACGCCGTCCTCGTCCTGCGGCCCGGGTCGGAGGGCCGGGTCACCGCGTTCGTCGCCGCGATCGAACACACCGCTTTCGTCCTGCCGATCGGCCTCGGTCTCGTCGCCGACACCGCCGGTCTGCGCTGGGTCTTCGTCCCGTTCGGTGCGATCGGCCTCGCCGCCACGCTGGTCGCCGGCTCGCTCGGGCGAGGGCCCCGATCCTCGTCGCACCGGCGCACGCGGGGCCACGGGCGACGGGGCGACCGGGCGGCACGCGCACGGCGGGACGGGCCGGGCGGGCGATAGGTTCTGGCGTCGTGATCCGACGCCGCGTCGTCCTCCTCGTCGCCGCCAGCTTCGCGCTCGGGGCGTGCACGACCTTCACCGACAACGATGCCGCCGCACGCGTCGAGGGCGAGACCCTGTCCCGCTCGGACTTCGACCGTCTCGCCAACGCCGCCGCGGGCGAACCCGACGCCGAGCGGCTCGAGATCCCGATCAACCTGGCGCGCGACGTCCTGAACACCTGGATCGTCACCCGCATCGTGACCGACGACGTGGTCGCCGCCGGCGTGACCCCCGCGACCGCCGCCACCCCCGACGACAGGGCCGACGACAGGGCCGACGACAGGGCCGGCGACGGGGTCGACGCCTTCACCACGCTGCTCGAGGAGCAACAGGCCGTGTTCGAGCAGTGGCTCGAACTGGACGGCGCCACCGACGAGGAGTTCCGCGCCGCGTACGAGCGCGGACCCGAGCACTCCGAGGTGGTCTGCACCGCCCACGTCCTGGTCGACACCCGCGCCGAGGCCGACGAGGTCGTCGCCGAGCTCGAGGCGGGCGCCGCGTTCGCCGACGTGGCCCTCGAACGTTCCACCGACACGGGGAGTGCCATGGCCGGCGGCGTCCTGCCGTGCGCCACGATCACCGACTTCCGCAACCAGTACGTGCCGGAGTACGTCGACGCGGCGCTCGACGCCGACGTCGGCGTCCCCACCGAACCGGTCGAATCGGCGTTCGGATGGCACGTCATCCTGGTCCGGCCCCTCGACGAGATCGTCGACGACCCCGACGCCCGGGCCCTCTACGACGACCAGGGCGTCCGCTTCCGCCGCTCGGCGCGCGCCGCGGACATCCGCGTCGACCCGCGCTTCGGTGCGTTCGACCCGGCCCGCGGCGTGATCGAACTGGGATGACCGACCGGTGAGCCGGATCGTCGTCGTCGGGCTCGGGCCGGGCGGCGAGGAGCACGTCACGCTCGAGATGCACCGGCTGATCGGGGCCCACCCGGTCCGTTTCGTCCGCACCGCCGTCCACCCGACCGCCCACCTCGTCGGCGACGCCACCGACTTCGACGACGTCTACGACGCGGCCGACCAGTTCGAGGACGTGTACGCCGAGATCGTCGAACGGTTGGTGGCCGCGGCGGAGGAACACGGCGAGGTGCTGTACGCCGTGCCGGGCTCGCCGCTCGTGCTCGAGCACACCGTCCGCGCCCTGCTCGCCGACGCCCGCGTCGAGTGCGACGCCCGACCGGCGATGTCGTTCCTCGACGTCGCCTACGCCCGGCTCGGCATCGATCCCGTCGAGGCGCGCGTCCGGCTCGTCGACGGACACGACTTCGCCGTCGCCGCGGCGGGGGACGCGGGCCCGCTCCTCGTCGCCCACGTGCACGCCGACTGGGTGCTGTCGGACATCAAGCTCGCCGTCGACGACGCCGTGGGCGACCTCGACGCCGACGCGATGCCCGTCGTGGCGCTGCAGCGTCTCGGCACCCCCGACGAGCTGATCACCGAGACCACCTGGGGAGCGCTCGACCGGGCGATCGACGCCGACCACCTCACCACCCTCTACGTCCCCCGCCTGGCCGCGCCCGTCGGCGCGGCGTACGTGGCGTTCCATCGGCTCGCCCGGACCCTGCGCGAACGCTGCCCGTGGGACGCTGAGCAGACCCACCGGTCGTTGATGCCCCACCTCGTCGAGGAGACCTACGAGGTGCTCGACGCCGTCGAGGCGCTCGACCCCGACGACCCGACCACCGACGCCGACCTCATCGAGGAGCTCGGCGACCTGCTGTACCAGATCGAGTTCCACGCGACGATCGCCGAGCAGGAGGGCCGCTTCACGATCGCCGACGTGGCCACCGGGATCCACGACAAGCTCGTCCG
>SKSP01000520.1 GCA_007122945.1 Ilumatobacteraceae bacterium
ATGTCCGACGAGGACTGGGTGGCACTGGGCGCCGCGGGCGACGACGCCGAGTACATCGACCGCTTCCGCGACGCGTTCGGCGTCGACATCTCGACGTGAGGCCGCGCGAGGGGTGCGGCGCGTTCGGTCGGGAGAATTCTCCGAGGAGTAGGTTCGGGGCGTGAGCGACGTACGGGTCATCGTGGTGGACGATCACGATCTCGTCGTGTACGCGCTGACGCGCCTGCTGAGCGCCGAGGACGGCATCGACGTCGTGGCGTCGACGGGCGACGGCGAGGAAGCCGTCCGGCTCGTCGATCAACACGCGGCCGACGTGATCGTGCTCGATCGTCGGCTCGAGGGCGGGGTCGACGCGATCGACCTGATCCCGCGGATCCACGCCGCCGCGCCCGACATCAAGGTGCTCGTCCTCAGCGGCACAAGCGACGACCACGCGATCGCCCGGGCGGTCACCGCCGGCTGCCACGGGTACCTCGCGAAGGACGAGCCGTCCGCGGAGATCGTGCGGGCCGTCCGGGCCGTCGCGGCGGGCGAGCACGTGTTCGCCCCGGCGGTGCTGGCCGGCGTGTTGCGCAGCCGCGCCGTCGATCCCTCCCAGGGCCTCAGCCCGCGCGAGGTGGAGGTCCTGCAGCTCCTGGCACGCGGACGTTCCACCAACGAGATCGCGGAGGCGCTCTACCTGAGCGTCAACACCGTGCGCAACCACGTCAACAACGTCATGCGCAAGCTCGACGTGCACTCCCGCCTCGAGGCCGTCTCCGAGGGCGTCAAGCTCGGGCTCATCGAGATCGGCTGAACGCCGCCGACCCACCCGCTACCCGTCCGCCGCCCACCCGCTACCCGTCCGCCGCCCCGGTCGGGGACCCGACCGGTCCCGGTGCACCAACCCGAACGGCGCAGATGCACTATCACGTCGTCGCCGACGAGGGTCGAAACGTCCGGTGATGGGGAAGTGGCGGAACCGAGCGACGACGAACGACGATCCGACGTGCGTGCGGCTCGACGCGCTGCCCCTCCCGGCGTTCGTCGCGGACGCCAGCGGACGGCTGTGCGGATGGAACCCGGCGCTGCTTCGTTTGGCGGGCCGCCGGGCCGATCAGCTCGCCGGCGCCAGGGTGACCGACCTGCTCGGGCGTGACCTCGTGTGGGCGGCCGCCGGTGGGACGGCCGAGCCGCTCGACGTCACGGTGACCGGGCCGGACGGCCGGGCCCGATCGGTGCGCGCCCACCCGAGCGGACTCGACGGCGATGCGCTCGGGCGGACGCTCGTGGTCCTCGTCGAGCCGGCGACGGCTGCGGGGCCGGCACCCGGCGAGCTGCGCGCACCACGGATCGTCCAGTGGTCGGAGATCACGGACCGGTTGCGATCGCTCGGCCCGTCGGCGGTCTGCGCGACGTTCGGCATGGTCGGTCTCGACGCGGTCAACGCCTCCTACAGTCGCAGTACCGGCGACCACGTGCTCACGCAGGTCGCGGCCCGGTTGGCCGAGCTCGCCCCCGACGGTGCGGTGATCGAGCGGACCGGTGGCGAGCGGTTCGTCGTCGTCGTCCCCGAGCACGCCGTGCCCGAGGGCGGCTGGGCCGACATGGTCGTCCGCTTGCGGGCCCCGGTCGACACTCCGCTCGGGCGGGTCGCGGTGGGCTCGTCGGTCGGCATCGCCGCCGGCGACCCGCGCTCGGGGCTCGTGCTCCTCGATGCCTCCGAGCGACGCCTCGACTCGGCGCTCCAGCGCGGTGCCGGCATCGTCGAGGAGCAACGGACCGTCGATCGGGCCCTCGGACCGTCCGCCAAGTACTCCGGCGATCTCGTGGACGCCGTGGCGGCGGGCGGGGTCCGCGCCCACTTCCAACCGGTGTTCGACCTGCTGTCGTCGCGCGTCGTCGAGTTCGAGGCGCTCGCCCGCTGGGACGGCGACGACGACACCCGCCGCGAGGCCGCCGAGTTCATCTCGGCCGCGGCCGACACCGGTGTGCTCGTGTCGATGGGCGACGGGGTGCTGCACGACGCCACCGAGCTGGCCCGCAGCGTGGCGGCGACGATCGGGGATCGCCCGTTCGCCGTCTCGGTGAACGTGTCGATCCGGGAACTGCTCGACGTCGACTTCCTCGGCAAGATCGACGAGCACCTCCGTCGGGCGGCGATCTGCCCGGCGAACCTGCAGCTCGAAGTGGTCGCCGCCGTCCCGCTCGAGGAGATCCGCGACGTCGCCGGCCGCATCACGGCGCTGCGTCGACTCGGGGTGCGCGTCGCGCTCGACAACGTCGGGGGACCGGACTCCTCGGTGATCGTGCTACGCGACCTCGCGGTCGACGTGATCAAGTTGGACCCCTCGATCGTCGCGGAGCTCGGGGTGAACCGACGCGCCGAGCACCTGCTGCGTTCGCTGCTCGAGCTCGGGCGCCGGCTGGGAGTCGCCGTGGTCGCGAAGGGCGTCGAGCGGGACGATCAGCACGAGCTGCTCCGGTCACTCGGCTGCCGCTACGCGCAGGGATACCTCTACGGCGCCGCGACCCCGGCCCTCGACCTCCCGTTCGACCAGCTCG
>SKSP01000423.1 GCA_007122945.1 Ilumatobacteraceae bacterium
CGACTCGTCAACTCCGGCACCGCCTACACCTGCACGTCCGACTTCATGCAGCGGCTCGCCGATGCCCGGGCAGCGCGCAGCGACTGGGAAGCCGAGTGCGCGACGTGAGACATCGCTCGACGGGTGGCCCGGCGCGAACCACCATCGAGGCTCATTCGGCCCTCAACGCGGACCGATCGATACGTCATGATGGATCGCATCCTTCAGCGACCCGAGCACACACATGGGGGTGACACGTGTCGGTGATCTCATGGCTCGACGCGTCCGCGGACGAGCAGCGCCGGGTGACCGAGATCGTCAGGTTGTTCTCGCAGCGCGACACGCAGGACACGATGGGCGGCCGGCGGATCGTCGTGGCACTCAGCGACGCGCTCTTCCCCGGGACCTCGGTGCTGCACACTCGTGCCCGCTACCTGCTGTTCGTACCGTGGCTCTGCCAACGAGCCGTGAAGTCCAACGATCCGCTCCGGCGGCTCGACCGACTCGAGCGAGAACTCATCGAGTCGTTCAAGGCCGACACGACCGTGCCCGACGACGACCGCGTCCGGGGCCTCATCGGTCGGGCGGCCGGAGCAGCGGTGAAGCAGCTGCCGTCGGTCGCCTATTGGACGGCGTTCTCGTCGTGGGGAATCCTGGAGTGGCCCGGCTCGCCGAAGAACACGCTCGACCGGATGTCGTCGCTGCCCGGCCTACAACGAATCGACGGTGCCGACGAGCTCGCCGATCGCGCACCGCGGGTGTGGCACCCGGGGGTGGGCACCTTCCCCGCCGGCTTCCCCGGTGATGACATCGACGGCGGTTTCCGACTCAAGCCCGACGAAGCACGGTGGCTCTCCGAGCGCTGGCGTCACACCGCCGACGGGTCGATGCTCGTCGACCTCGTCAGCGCCGGCGAACCGCTCTCCTCGAGCTCCCCTTGGGAGCACCCACCCAGCTGGAACTCGACGCCGAACAACACGGCGCTGCTCGAACACGCGGAATGGTTCGCCCTCGCCATCGCCGGTGCTCAAGCGCTCTACTCGCTCCTGGTCGCGGAGCGCTACGTCGAGCTGGGCTTCAACCGAGTCGACGTCGACCTCGACTGGCACCGCCACGTCGTCGTCGACTGGGAGGACGAAGTCGCTGCCGCACGAGGGCGGATCGCGACGTGGGACCCGGACAGTTTCTGGGCGACGTTGTCGGCTCGGGGAACCGCGATCGATCCCCACACCCGAGCGTTCTTCTCGGTGTGGTTCGACGTGACCCGCACCGGCGGCACCTCCATTGCCGACGATGCCAGTCTCCGAGACACCGTCGGTAACCGGGAGGTCCGTCTCAAGACGGCCGCACAGAGTCGTCTCGTCAACGACGCGCTGCTCGCGTCGTGGGGCGGTGGCGTGCCCAGCCGAACCGACTTCCGATGGACGTCGGTGAGCACGCTCGTCAACGACGTGCTCACCGGGTTGGACGGCGACGGAGACGACGATGTTGGCCCCTGACGAGCGATCGATCCTGCGTGACCTGCTCCGGCCGCCGGTCGACCACCGGCTCGACATCGCGGTGGCCACGTCGTTCACGCTCGACCTGTCGAGCGCGCTGGTGGCACCACTCGCGTTCGCCTCCTACGAGATCGATGGCCCGGGCGACCCGGTCGCCGTTCTCGAAGCCGTCCGGTCCGCAGCAGATCGGGTGACGATCTTCTCGCAGGTCGGCTACCTCCGCATCCCCCGGGTGGCATCGGACGTGATGGCATTCCTCGAACCGATGGTGCACGAAGTCGAAGCGCGGAACCCTGGCTACCTGTTCCATCCGAAGGTCTGGGTGCTGCGCTACCGCGATGTCGACGACCAGCCGTCCTATCGGCTGGTATGCGGGACTCGGAACCTCACGCCGGACACCTCGTGGGACGCCGTCGTCGCGCTCGACGGGTGGATCGAGACCGACCGGCCGACGAGGAAGAACCGGCCACTGGCCGACCTCGTCAGGTCACTCCCCGATCTCTCGATCCGCCCGGTCGCCGACGAACGCCGCACCGCGATCGACGAGCTCGCCGACGAGCTCGCAACCGTCACGTGGGAGCTGCCTGCAGGAGCCCGCGACGTCGACTTCCACGTACTCGGCCTCGATCGTCCCGGCGGGCCACGCCTGTGGGACAGCGTGCTGGGCAGGCGGAACCTGGTGGTGTCGCCCTTCCTCGACGACGAGACGATCAGGTGGTTCCGTGACGAATCGACCGAGCTCACCGTCGTGTCGCGACCCGAGGCGCTCGAGCTGCTCGACACGGAGACGGTGAAGGAGCTGCAGTGCCGCATCCTCGACCCGCTCGCAGCGATCACCGACGGGGCGTCCACTGACGCGGCCACCGCCTCTGGAGCTCAGCACGATCCCGTCGCATCTACGCCGGCAGTGGCGCCCTACTCGGGGTCGGCACTCGACTCGCTCGCGGTGCTGGGCGGGCTGCACGCCAAGGTGTACGTCGCGGAGAAGAGGGCGAGCGTACGTCTGGTGATCGGCTCGTCGAACGCAACGAGCGCAGGGATCGACGACGGCAACGTCGAGTTCCTC
>SKSP01000412.1 GCA_007122945.1 Ilumatobacteraceae bacterium
GCCGGTCGCGCCGAAGAGGTGGTCGATCTCGGCGAGGTGGAGGTCGACCATGTCCCACAGGTCGGGGACCAGCTCGCGGCACGCGATCAACCCGAAGTCGAGCGTGTCGAGGTAGCTGTGGACGGTGATGTTGAGCCCGACCGCGTCGGTGATGGTCGACACCGGGATGTAGTGCTCCAGGCGGGCACCCGCGAAGTACAGCGGCTGGCGCGGCCCGGGGACGTTCGAGATGACCACGTTCACCGGTGACGCCACCCGGTCGGCGAGGTGCACCTGGGAGGCCAGGCGCATCGCCGCGGCGGCGAGGATCGGCGACGCGTTCTGCGTGAGGTCGACGAGTGACGCGGCCGGCACCATGTCGTGCACTCGCTTCGCCCGCCGCATCGACTCGCTGCACCGGGCGACGCGCTCCAGCGGGTCGTCGACGTCGGTCGGCAGGTCGACGAACAGAGCGGACACCCGGTTCGTCCAGGGATCCTCCTCCTGCCCGGTGCGGATCGACACCGGCACCATCGCTCGCAGCGGCCGGTCGGGGAGCGCGTCGTGGCCGAGCAGGTAGGCGCGCAGGGCACCCGCGCAGATCGCCATCACGACATCGTTCACCGTGCCACCGACCGCCGTCTTCAGCGCCTTGATGTCGTCGAGCGGGGCCGACCGCATGGCGAAGCGGCGGTGTCGACTGATCGTGTGGTTCCACGGTGTCGGCGGCGCGGTGGCCGATGGCAGCGACACGCGCGACCGCCCGTCGTCGCGCGGTGCGGCCAGCCGCTTGAGCGCGCTCCGGGCCTGTTCGATCGCCGGCGCGACGCCGGTGATGCCGGCCGACTCGGCGATCTCGCGAGCGATGCGCATCTGGGTCCGCACCGCCTTCAGCGGGTTGGTCGCGAGGTGGCGCAGCGCCCGGTCGAGCAGCTCCCAGTCGCTCGGGATCGGTTCGGGCTCCCACGGTGCGCCGGGCCCGGGTGCAGGCGCGTCCGGGTCGGTGTCGTTCATCAGCGTCATCACGATCACGCCGTTGGCACCGTCGATCGCGGCGTGGTGCCCCTTGAACAGGGTCGCCCAGCGTCCGTCGGGGAGCCCTTCGATCACGTAGATCTCCCACAGTGGGCGAGTGCGGTCCATCGGCCGGGCGACGATCCGGCAGACCTGATCGGCGAGCTGGTCGTCGCGGCCCGGCGGGGCGAGGCTCATGTGGCGCACGTGGTAGTCGAGGTCGAACTGGGGGTCGTCGATCCACCACGGGTGGTCGAGGCCGAGCGGTACCTCGACGAGTCGGCGCCGGAGCGGGGCGAGGTCGCCGATCATCGACTCGAACTTGGCCCGCACCGCGGCGTACGGATCGAAGTCGTCGGACGGGCGGCGGTAGATCGAGAGCCCGTTGACGTGCCCGTACGTCGTGGGCGTCTCCATGTAGAGGAACGTCGCGTCGAGTCCCGTCAGCTGCTTCATCCGAGCACCAGTCTCGCGCGCCGACCGAACCGCCGTTTCCGTCTGGCCGGATCGACGCATCCCGGCCGATCGGCGCGGACGGTTCGGGTGGACGGGTCGGGACGACCAGCGGGTCAGGACGACCAGCGGGACTGGCCGAAGCGGTAGCCGACGGAGCGCACCGTCTGGATCAGACCGGCACGCTCCTCGCCGAGCTTGGCGCGCAGGCGCCGCACGTGCACGTCGACCGTGCGCGCCCCGCCGTAGTACTCGTACCCCCAGACCCGCGAGAGCAGGATCTCGCGGGTGAACACCTTGCCCGGGTTCTGGGCGAGGAACTTGAGCAGCTCGTACTCCATGTAGGTGAGATCGAGCGGGCGACCGGCGATCGAGGCCTGGTACGTCTCGAGGTTGAGCGCCAGCTCGGCGTACTCGACCATCTCGGGCCGGGTGCCGCCACCCACCTGCCACAACAGGTGCCGGACCCGCGCCTCGAACTCGGCCGGGTGGAACGGGGTGAGGCAGAAGTCGTCGAACAGCTCGTCGCGCAGTTCGAGGTCGGTGAGCTGGCCGCCGGACACGAGGACGAGCAGCGGCAGGCTCGCCGAGTCGCGCTTGCGGACGGCCCGGACGAACGCCCAGCCGGCGTCGGGGTCGGCGCTGCAGTCGACGATCGCTCCGGCCCATCCGGTGCCCGGCTCGTGGTCGGCCGCCTCCTCGGCGGATCCGATGGATTTCCACCGGTAGCCGGCGAGGTCGAGCGTGCGCGCCGTCTCGGGTGGCACCGGGTCGCCGAACACGGCCAGCAGACCGAGACCGTCGTTGGGGCTCACGACCGTTGGTCCCCCGGACGGCGCTCGTCGCGCGACCGGTTCACAGCGACCCCAGGTAGCGGTCGAGCTCGAACCTGCTGACGTGGGTCTTGTAGCCGCGCCACTCGTCGCGCTTGTTGCGCAGGAACCACTCGAAGATGTGCTCGCCGAGCGCGTCGCGCACCAGGTCGGAGCCCTCCATCACCTTCAGTGCGTCCGACAGCGACTGCGGGAGTTGGGCGATGCCGAGCTTGGCGAGCACGTCGTCGTCGATCTCGAACAGGTTGGCGTCGGCTTCGTCGGGGAGCTCGTAGCCCTCCTCGACGCCGCGCAGGCCGGCCGCCAGCATCAGGCTGAACGCGAGGTACGGGTTGCACGCCGGGTCGGGTGAGCGGTATTCGATGCGGGTCGCCAACGGGTTGGCCTTCTTCGGCACCGGCACCCGGATCAGGCCACTGCGGTTGTTGCGCGCCCAGCTGATGTGGACGGGCGCCTCGAAGCCGGGAACGAGACGCTTGTAGCTGTTGACCGTCTGGTTCGTGATCGCGGTGATCTCGGCGGCGTGGCGGATCAGCCCGGCCATGAACGCCTTGGCGACAGCGGACAGGTTGTACGGGTCGTCGGGGTCGTGGAAGGCGTTCTCGTCGCCGCGGAACAGCGACAGGTGGACGTGCATGCCCGAGCCCTGCACCCCTTCGAGCGGCTTGGGCATGAACGTGGCGTAGAGGCCCTGGCCGGCGGCGACCTCGCGCACGATGAGCCGGAACGTCATCACGCTGTCGGCCATCGTGAGCGCGTCGGTGTGGCGCAGGTCGATCTCCTGCTGGCTCGGGGCGTCCTCGTGGAACGAGTACTCGACCGGGATGCCCATCTGCTCGAGCTTGCGGATCGTCTGCTTGCGCAGGTTGCCGGCGGCGTCGTTCGTCGTCAGGTCGAAGTAGCTTCCCGAGTCGAGCGGCCGGGGCGGTTGCCCCGGGCTCGGCGGGTCGAAGTAGAAGAACTCGATGTCGGGCGCGACGTAGAACGTGAAGCCGCGATCGTGAGCCTCGCGCATGTGGCGCCGCAGCACCTGGCGGGGATCGCCCTCGAACGGCGCGCCGTCGAGATGGTGGATGTCGCAGAAGACGCGCGCCTCGGCGGCCCCGGGCTCGCTCCACGGGATCAGCTCGAAGGTGTCCGGGTCGGGCACGGCGAGCACGTCGGATTCCTGCACCCGGGAGAAACCGTCGATCGACGAGCCGTCGAACGTCATACCGTCCTCGAGCGCGTTCTCGAGCTCGGCCGGGCTGATGGCGAAGCTCTTCAGGTTCCCGAGCACGTCGGTGAACCACAGGCGCACGAGCCGCACGCCGCGCTCCTCCACGGTGCGTAGCACGTACTCACGGTGTTGGTCGAGCATTCCGCTCACGTCCTCAGTCTCGCGGGTGGATCGTTCGGTGGGAAATGCGAGAGGGGCCCCGATCGGGGCCCCTCTCGGCTCGGGCGTCAGGCCGCACCCCTGGCGGCTCAGCGCCGTGGGAGTGTCACTTGCCGGCGGCGTCGGTGCACACGACGTCGGTGAGCAGCCGGGCGACCGTGTACGGGTCGCAGTTGGCGTTCGGACGGCGATCCTCGGCGTAGCCCTTGCCGTCCTTCTCGACCTGCCACGGGATGCGGATCGACGCGCCGCGGTCGGACACGCCGTAGGAGAACTTGTTCCACGGGGCGGTCTCGTGATCACCGGTGAGGCGACTCTCGATGTCGTCGCCGTAGTTGGCGACCAGCATCTCGAACTTCTTGCCGATCGCCTTGCACGCCTTCTCGATGGCGGCGTAGCTCTCGCGCATCTCGTTGGTCGAGAAGTTGGTGTGGCAGCCGGCGCCGTTCCAGTCGCCCTTGACCGGCTTGGCGTCGAGGCTGATGACGACGTCGTAGTCCTCGGCGATGCGGTGCAGGAGCCAGCGGGCGACGTTGAGCTGGTCGCCCACCTCGAGCACCCCGAGCGGGCCGATCTGGAACTCCCACTGGCCGGCCATCACCTCGGGGTTGGTGCCCGAGATCGAGAGTCCGGCGTCGATGCACGCCTGGGTGTGACGCTCGACGATGTCGCGGCCCATGATCTTGCCGGTGCCGACGCCGCAGTAGTAGGGGCCCTGCGGACCGGGGAAGCCGCCACCCTCGGGGAAGCCGATGGGCGTGCCGTCGAGGCGGAGCATCGTGTACTCCTGCTCCAGGCCGAACCACATGTCGTACTTGGCGTACTTCTTCGCGGTCTTGGCCGCGGCGGCGCGGGTGTTGGTGACGTGGGGCTTCAGGGTGTCCGCGTCGAGGACCTCGCAGAGCACGAGCTTGTTCCTGCCGCCGCGGATCGGGTCGGGACACGTGAACACGGGCTGGAGCACGCAGTCGCTGTGGTCGCCGGTGGCCTGCCCGGTGCTGGAGCCGTCGAAGCCCCAGATCGGCATGTCGTGGACGTCGTCGGCGACGATCTTGGTCTTGCTGCGGAGCTGCTGCGTCGGCGTGGCGCCGTCGAGCCAGATGTATTCAGCCTGGTAGGGCACGATGTGTCCTCTCGATCGAAACGGGTAGTAGGGGCGAGGGAACGGTGCCAGGAGGCCGTTTCGATGCCGTTGCCCCAATGTGAATGCTCTGTGAATGGCCGCGCCCCGGTGGCGAGGCGTCGGCGGGTACCGTCGGCGGATGCGACGTACCCGCCCGGCCACCGTCCCGACCCTCGTGTTCCTCGCGCTCGTGCCCGCCATGGTGGGCGGCCTCGCGCTCTCCGACGGCGGCGAACGGGTCCGTGCGACCGTCCTCCCGACCGTCCTCCCGCCCGGCTTCGTCGACGAGTTCGTCGCGGACGTCGCCTCGCCGACCGGTGTGGAGATGCTCCCCGACGGACGGCTCGTCGTGCTCGAGCAGGCGGGCCGGCTGCGGGCCGGTCAGCCAGGCGCACCGCTCGACGTGATCGGTCAGGTGCCCGACACCTGTCTCGGACAAGAGCGCGGCCTGCTCGGTCTGGCGGCGTCGCCCGGGTACCTGACCGATCGCCACGTCTACCTGTACGCGACCCGACAGGCGCCCGGCGAGCCCGGCGGCTGCGTGAACCGGGTCAGTCGCTTCGACCTGCCCGCCGCGCTCGATCCGACGAGCGAGGCGGTGCTGCTCGACCGGATCTCGTCGATCAACGGGAACCACAACGCCGGCGACCTCGAGTTCGGCTCCGATGGCTTCTTGTACGTCTCGACCGGCGACGCCGGCCGGGACCCGCGTGGCATCACCGGGTCCGGTGGGGCGAACGCCGCGGCGCGCGACCTGTCGCACCTGAGCGGAAAGATCCTGCGGGTGACCTCCGACGGTGCGCCGGCGCCCGGGAACCCGCTGGCGGGGCCGGGCACCGAGCGGTGCGCGTTCCGAGGCGCCACGGCCGCGACGCCGACGACGAGCTGCCAGGAGCTGTTCTCGTGGGGGCTGCGCAACCCGTACCGCTTCGCGTTCGACCCGAACGGCGGTGGCGACCGGTTCTTCGTCAACGACGTCGGTCAGGTGACCGCCGAGGAGGTCAACGAGGGCGGTATCGGCCTGGACTACGGGTGGAACGTGTGCGAGGGGCCGTGCCCGCCCGGCGAGGGCGACGGTCTGACCGATCCGATCGCCTGGTACCCGCGGTCGGTCGGGACGTTCATCACCGCGGGCGCGTTCGTCCCCGACGGGATCTGGCCCGAGGAGTACGACGGCTCGTACCTGTTCGCCGACGGGGGTGCCGGTGAGATCTTCCGCATGGACGCAGCGGGTGCGGTGGACTTCGACGCGCCGTTCGCCGAGGTCGGGCCGTCGCTCGCCGACATGGTGTTCGCATTCGACGAGCAGGGTCGCCCGGCGCTGTACTACACCCTCAACTCGGCCGGTGAGCTGCGACGCATCGTGTGGACCGGTGCCGGCCCGTCACCCACTCCGGCGGACCTCGCGTTCGAACCGGTGCCGCCGACCCGTGCGTACGACACCCGCGCCGGTCTCGGCGCGGACGCCGGCCGGATCCGCGCGGCCACGACCCGGCTGGTCGACCTCGACCTTCCCTCGCCGGCCGTGCGGGCTGCGCTCGTCAACATCACCGTCACCGACAACGCCGGGTGGGGTTTCCTCCAGGCCTGGACGCCGCGGTCGTTGCAGCCCGACACCTCCGTCGTGAACGTCGTCGCTCCCGGTGAGGACGTCGCCAACACCGCGGTCGTCGCGCTCGACGAAGAGGGTCGCTTCGTCGTCCACGCGACGACCGCCACGCACCTCGTCGTCGACGTGCTCGGCTGGTTCTCCGAGACCGACGGCGCCGTGTCGGCCGGGCGCTACGTGCCGGTCGACCCGGGTCGGCTCGTCGACACGCGGCGGGCGGCCGGATCGGGTCTGCCGTCGGGCGCGCCGAACGCCTTCGATCGCGACGGCGACCGGGTGGAGACCGTCGTCGCCGGGGAGCTCGGCGTTCCCGACGACGGCGCGGCGGCCGCCGCGGTCGTCGTGCTGACCGCGCTCGGCGAGCAGGGGCCGCGCTCGGGCTTCGTGACCGCGTTCGCCGCTGGCGGCGACGCGCCCGACGCCTCGAACGTCAACACCAACGGCTCCGGCGACATCCGCGCCAACCTGGCGGTCGTGCCGCTCGGCCTCGACGGGGCGATCGCGCTCGACCTGGTGCGCGTCGACCACGCGCTCGTCGACGTGGTCGGCTACGTCACGTCCGATCTCGCCCCGGCCGGCACGAGCGGTCGCTTCAGCGCGGTGGCGCCGGTCCGGCTGTACGACGAGCGCGCTCCGTCGACGCCTCCGATCCCCGCCGGGGGCAGCACCACGGTCGGTCACGCCGGCGCCGTGCCGGGCGCCGGGGGTGCGGCCGCCGTGCTGCAGAACCTCACGATCACCGAGACGACCGGGTTCGACTTCGCCACGGCCGTCCCGGGTGGGGGCCCGGGCGGCGAGGAGCCGGAGGTGTCCAACGTCAACGCCACCGCACCCGGACAGACCCGCGCCGCACTCGCCGTCACCCCCTACGGCCCGGACGCCACGATCACCTACTCGTTGTTCGGCGACTCGTCGCTGGTCGTCGACGTGGTCGGCACCTTCAGCGGTTGAGCGTCTCGCTGCCCACCTGTCCTAGCCTGAGGGCGTGACCGTGCTGCGCATCGCGCTCGCCCAGATCAACCCGACGGTGGGCGATCTCGAGGGGAACCTCGCGCTGATGCTCGACACCTACGGCCGGGCCGAGGCAGCCGGCTGCGACCTGGTGGTGTTCCCGGAGCTGGCGACCACCGGCTACCCGCCGGAGGACCTCGTGCTGAAGTCCGGGTTCGTCGCCGACAACCTGGCCGCGCTGGACAAGCTGGCGGCCCACACCGGCCGGTGCGCGGCGGTGGTCGGGTTCGTCGACGTCGACCGCGACCTCTACAACGCGGCCGCGGTGTGTGCCCACGGTGAGGTGCTCGACCGCTACCACAAGCGCCTGCTCCCGAACTACTCGGTGTTCGACGAGGCCCGCTACTTCGTGCCCGGGACCGACAGCGACGGCGCCGTGAGCGATCCGCTCGAGCTGTACGTCATCGGCGGCGTCAAGGTCGGCGTGTCGATCTGCGAGGACATCTGGAGCCCGTTCGGCCCGCTCGCCACGCAGTCGGCCGGCGGCGCCGAGCTGAACGTGAACCTCAACGGGTCGCCGTACGAGGTCGGCAAGGCGGCCCGCCGGGAGCGGATGCTCGCCACCCGCGCCGCCGACACGCACGCCGCCCTCGTGTACGTCAACCAGGTGGGCGGCCAGGACGAGCTCGTCTTCGACGGCGGCTCGCTCGTGTTCGACGCCGAGGGCAACCTGATGGCCCGCGGCCCGCAATTCGTCGAGGACCTGATGATCGTCGACGTCCCGATCCCCCCGGTGTACCGCAAGCGACTCCTCGACCCGCGCGGCCGGCGGACCGAGGTCGAGCTGCCGCTGGTCCACGTGAGCGACGCCCCGGTGCGGGCCGAGGCCGTGGGCGGCGAGCCGCCGGCGCAGCCGATCGCCGAGCCGCTCGGCTCCGATCGCGAGCTGTACGACGCGCTCGTGCTCGGCACGCGCGACTACTGCCGCAAGAACGGCTTCACCGACGTCGTGATCGGGCTGTCGGGAGGCATCGACTCGACCCTCGTCGCCTGCATCGCCGCCGACGCACTCGGCCCCGAGCACGTGCACGGCGTGTCGATGCCGTCGCGGTACTCGAGCGACCACTCGAAGGACGACGCCCGCCAGCTCGCCGAGAACCTCGGCATCAGCTACCGGACGATCCCGATCGAGCCGGCGTTCCAGGCCTATCTCGACATGCTGGCCGAGCCGTTCGACGGCCGTGACCCGGGCCTGACGTACGAGAACATCCAGAGTCGCTGCCGGGGTCAGGTGCTGATGGCGTTGTCCAACGAGTTCGGGTGGATGGTGCTGACGACCGGCAACAAGAGCGAGATGGCGGTCGGCTACTTCACGATCTACGGCGACTCGGTCGGCGGGTACGCCGTGATCAAGGACGTGCTCAAGCTGCGCGTGTACGACCTGTGCCGTTACGTCAACCGCGCCGCCGGCCGCGAGGTCGTGCCGGAGAACGTGATCACCAAGCCCCCGTCGGCCGAGCTACGGCCCGACCAGCGTGACGACGAGAGCCTGCCGCCCTACGAGGTCCTCGACCCGATCCTCGAGCTGTACGTCGAGCAGGACCGAACCGCGGCCGAGATCGTCGAGCTCGGCCACGACGAGGAGCTCGTCCGCCGGATCACCCGGCTCGTCGACGTCGCCGAGTACAAGCGCCGTCAGAGCCCGCCGGGCGTGCGTGTCAGCCCGAAGGCGTTCGGCAAGGACCGCCGCCTCCCGATCACCCACCACTACCGCGGCTGACCATCCCGTTCCGTCTGTCGGAACCGACCGGAAACCGTCGGTCGGCGCGGACGGTTCGGGTGGGTGCTGGGTCGTTCCGTCTGTCGGAGCCGACCGGAAACCGTCGGTCGGCGCGGACGGTTCGGGTGGGTGCTGGGTCGTTCCGTCTGTCGGAGCCGACCGAAAGCCGTCGGTCGGCGCGGACGGTTCGGGTGGGTGCTGGGTCGTTCCGTCTGTCGGAGCCGACCGAAAGCCGTCGGTCGGCGCGGACGGTTCAGACGCAGCAGCGGTCGCCGGCGGTGGGGTCGTCGCCGCGACCGACGCTGACGTTGGTCAGCTGGTCGCTGTCGCCGGTCTTCACGTACCACTCCCAGCGGCTGCCGTCGGGGCCGTCCAGCCACGTCTCGGTCTTGGTGGCGTAGCAGCACATCGTGTCGTCGACGCCGGTGGTCGCCAGTCCGGATTCGGTGAGCCGGGCCTCGGCGGCGACGACCTCGTCGGCCGTCTCGGTCTCGACGCCCAGATGATTGATGGTGGGATGGTCGATGGGGCCGGCCTCGCTGGCGCTCTCGAACAGGACCAGCTTGAGCGGCGGGTCCGCTACGGCGAAGTTGGCGTAGCCGGGCTTGACCTTGGTCGGCTCGGTGCCGAACATCCGCGAGTAGAAGTCGACGGCGGCGTCGAGGTCGGCGACGTTGAGGGCGAGTTGCAGGCGCACGGGGGTCCTCCTGATGTGCTCCGGGGGTTCCGGACTGATGTGCTCCGGGGGTTCCGGAC
>SKSP01000396.1 GCA_007122945.1 Ilumatobacteraceae bacterium
CCAACGGGGAAGTCGGTGCCCCACGCGGCGAGCGGTGACAGCTCGAGGAAGGGGGCGTCCGGGTCGAGCAGGTACTCGATGCGCTCGCGCACGAGCATCTTGCCCCGTGATCGGTGCCGGGCGACGTACTTCTCGCCGCCACCCGCCGCGGTCAGCGCGAGCTGTTCGTCGTGTTCGGCCAGCAGGGCGAGCAGGTGGGCCCGGTTGGCGGCGTACTCCTCGCTGCGCTCGTCGACCTCGTCGCGCACGACCGGCATCAGCGAGCCCCCGTCCCGTCGAGGTCGACGCGGGCATCCCAGGCCGGCCGCCGCTTCTCCCGGAACGCCGCCATGCCCTCGGCGGCGTCGGCGCCCTGGAACATGTCGTCGGAGAGCGCGCGCATCCGCTCGAACGCCGTCGCCCGGTCGAGCGTGGGGACGTCGGCGAGCATGCGCTTGGTGGCCGCGACCGCGGCCGGCGCGCCCGCCCGGATGCCCTCGCACAGCTCGGCGACCGTCGCCGCGACGTCGTCGGCGACGTGGGTCACGAGTCCGATCGAACGGGCCTCGGCGGCGTCGAAGGCCTCACCGGTGAGCATCGCCGCGGCGATCGCCCCGGGAGCCACGCGACGAAGGATCGGCACCGAGATGATCGCTGGGGCGACCCCGATGCGCACCTCGGTGAGGGCGAACGTGACCGAGTCGTCGACCACCACGAGATCGCACGACGCCATCAGCCCGATCCCGCCCGCCCGGACGGCACCGTTCACGGCGGCGACGGTGGGTCGGTCGGTGTCCATCAACCGCTCGAGCACCTGCACGAACGGCGAGGAGTCGGGTGGACCCGACGAGCGCTCCTTCAGGTCGGCACCGGCGCAGAACGCCGGACCGTCGTGGGTGAGCACGACGGCCCGGGCGTCGGCGGCCTCGGCGGCGTCGAGACACTCGTGCAGCTCGGCGACGAGCTGGCGCGACAACGCGTTGCGGTTGTGCTGGCTGTCGAGCGTGATGGTGGCGACGCCGCGGTCGTCGGTGATCCTGACGAGTTCCCCCACGGCGTCGGACGGTAGCCGGTGCGACCGCTCCCGGGCCGGATCAGAGCGACGTCACGACGGGGGTCGACGTGCCCGCCCGCTTGGACCGGTACATGGCCCGGTCGGCGGCGATGGTCAGATCGTCAGCCCCGATGCCGGTGGTGGTGCTCACTGCGACGCCGATGCTCGCTCGGATCGCGCGGTGCGGGCTGTCGACACCGTCGACGCCGTCGAGCGGTGCCGATACCGCCGCGCCGATGCGGTTCGCGAGCTCCATCGCGCCGTCGGTCGTTTCGATGCCGGGCGCGATCACCACGAACTCGTCACCTCCGAGCCGACCCACGACGTCGTCGTCGCGCAGCACGGCGGTGATCCGCGCGGCGACCTCGACCAGAACCAGGTCGCCCACGTGGTGACCCAACGAGTCGTTGACGTCCTTGAAGTCGTCGAGGTCGAGGAACACCACGGCCGTTCCCCGTGGTGTGCGGCGATCGCGATCGCCCGGGAGCCGTCGGGCGAGCTCGTCGAGTACGGCGGCCCGGTTCAGGCAGCCCGTGAGTGAGTCGGATGTAGCGCGTCGCTCGAGCTCGACCCGGAGCGCGGACGCTTCGGTGATGTCGTCCACGGTGAGCACGGCGCCGTCCGGGTGCTCACGACCGTCGGTGAGCGCTCGAATGGCGATGGCCGCTCGATGCGGCGTCGCGGCGCCGGGCAGATCCAGTGCAACTTCGAGGTCGGCGGATCGACCGTGCGACAGCACCCGGTCGATGGCGGCGACGAGCCTCGGCCGATCCTGGTCGGAGACGGTCGCGAACTGGTCGTCGACCCGGTCGACGGCACCGACCCCGAGCAGGTCGTGGAGCCGCTCGTTGGTGAGGACGACGGTCCGGTGCCGGTCGATGTGGACGACCCCGGCAGGGAGGGCTTCGGTGAGCCGCGTGAGCAGTTCCTCGCGCTGTCGCAGCCGTTCGAGCGTCTCCATCTCCTCGGAGATGTCGATCATCTCGGTGACGACGCGCCCCTCGGCGCTCGACAGCAGGTTCGTGTTCGTCAGCTCGACCCACAGCCAGGAGCCGTCCTTGCGGAGGTGGCGGGTCCGCACGCGCGTCGTTCCGCCAGGGACGTCGAGGAGATGCAACCACGCGTCGATCAGGTGAGCCTGGTCGTCGGGATGCACGAGCTCGGACGAGCGGCGCCCGACCAGCTCGTCACGCGCGTAGCCCAGGATCCGGCAGGTCGGGTCGTCGACGGACCTGATGATCGCCACGTCGTCCTGCTCGACCCGACCGATCCGGGGAGGGACCGACGCTCGCGTCAGGGAGGCGACCAGGTCGAGGTCCGAGGCGTGGAGGACGACCACGACGAGGACGCCGTGGCGGTGGCTCACGTCGACCATGGTGCACTCGACCTCGGCGCCGTTCACGAGTGGCACGCGGAACGTCGCGGCGCCCGTCGCCTTCGCCTCGGTCAGGGCCTCGAGGATCGTGTGACGATGTTCGAGGGCCACCGCCCCGATGCCTCGGAACCTGGCGGCGCGATGTCGATCGATCATCTCGATCGTCGACGGGATCGGCTTCGGGCGCCCGTCGGGATCGAGCGCCGCGACGAGGGCGTCCGGGTGTCCGGCGAGCGTCTCCCGGAGGAGTTCGTCGCGTTCGTCGAGGTCGAGTGGGAGGGTCCGGCCCCGGACGTCGGTCGTGTTGCCGCTCATGAGGTGCATCCCTCGGTGGTCGTGCGGCCGGGCTGACCGCTCGATGGTGAGCTATCGACGACCTGATGGCCGCGCTTGAGCCCAGGGTCGCTCATTGGTCCCGTGGCGCTCACGTCGCACGGTTGCTCACGTGGCGGTGTCGCGCGTGATCTGGCGGAGGAACTCCTCGACCTCGGCGCGCTCGCGGGTGCGGCGCATCGGGGGGAGGGCGCCGATGATGTCCCAGCGGTAGCGGGCGGTGCCGAGACGGCGGTCCATCACGGCGACGACGCCACGGTCGGTGCGCGACCGGATCAGTCGGCCGGCGGCCTGGGCGAGCAGCATCGATGCCCGAGGCAGGTCGATCTGGCTGAACGCGTCACGGCCGAGGGCGTCGCGCCGGGCCGACAGCAGCGGGTCGTCGGGACGGGGGAAGGGCAGCCGGTCGATCACCACCAGCGAGAGGGTGCGACCGGGCACGTCGATGCCCTGGAACATCCCGGCGGTCGCGAACAGGCAGGTGGCCTCGTCGGCCGCGAACGCCTCGACCAGCGCCGGCTTCGGCAGGTCGCGCTGGGTGAGGATCCGGTGCGGCACGCGGTCGGTCACCGCCGCGGCGGCCTCGTCCATCGCCGCCCAACTCGTGAACAGTGCCAGCGTCCGGCCGCCGGCTGCGGTGATCAGCGCCGTGAGCTCGTCGTGCACGCCGGCCCGGTACGCGGGCTCGCGCGGGTCGGGCAGGTGCATCGCGCAGTAGAGCAGCGAGTTCGCCGCGTAGTCGAACGGACTGCCCACGTCGGCCACCTCGACGAGATCGTCGGGCAGCCCGACCCGGGCGGCGAGCGAGACCGGGATCGTGGCGCTCGTCAGCACCGCTGTGCGCTCCGACCACACGCGCTCGGCCAGCGTCGGGCCGACGTCGAGCGGTGCGATCTCGAGGCGGGGTGCGTCCGGCCGGCCGGAGACGAACGCCACCGTTCCCTCGCGCCCGCTGCGGGCGATCTCCAGGGCCTCGATCGTGCGCCCGTTCATCACCTGGGCCCGCAGCTTGCGCTGGGCGGCCTCGTCGACGGGCGTCTCGATCGCGGTCAGCACCTCGGCGACCCGGCCGAGTGTCGAGCGGGCCTCGGCGAGCGCCTCGTCGACGTCGGCCGGGAGCGGGACCTCGAGTCGGGATCCGGCATGCGGGGCGAGCGCGTCGCGCAGCGTGCCGGCCAGCTCGGCGACGGCGTCACCAGCACCCCCGCCACCGGCGGCGTCGTCGGCGACGATGCGACGCACGGTGGCCGCGAGGGCCACGAAGCGCCCGGGTGCGAGCTGCACGCCGACGGTGTCGCTCATGACGTCCTCGAGCACGTGCGCCTCGTCGAACACCACGAGGTCGTGCGGGGGGAGGATCGCCCCACCGCTGCCGACGTCGAGCCCGTACAGGTACGTGTTGACGACGATCACGTCGCTGGCGGCGGCGCGTCGTCGGGCGGCCTCGGCGAAGCAGGGGCCGCCTTGCGGGC
The DNA here is from genome assembly GCA_007122945.1 of Ilumatobacteraceae bacterium. Lineage (GTDB taxonomy): Bacteria > Actinomycetota > Acidimicrobiia > Acidimicrobiales > Ilumatobacteraceae > SKSP01. The sequence continues at coordinate 4,214 of SKSP01000396.1, forward strand.
AGCGATCGGCGCCGGGGCACTCGTCGCTGCCGACGCTCACCGACCGCCACGCAGCGTCCGACGGCGTCCAGCTCAGCTCGGCCTGATCGCCGGTCGTCGAACGCCCGGCCCACTCGGCCAGGCGCTTCACCTCGACCTTGACGGTCTCGGCCATCGGCTCCAACTCGAGTTGGCCCTCCGCCGGGGCGGTCACCTCGCGCAGGCGCTGCAGACACAGGTAGTTGTTCCGGCCCTTCAGGACCGCCCAGTCGAACTCGACGTCGAGGTCGGTGGCCAGGCGCTCGGCGAGGAACGGCAGATCCTTCGTGGCGAGCTGGTCCTGCAGCGCCTTGGTCGCGGTCGCCACCACGGTCGGTACCTCGGCCAGGACGGCCGGGAGCAGGTAGGCGAGGGTCTTGCCGGTGCCGGTGCCCGCCTGCACGACGAGATGCCGGCGGTCCGTGATCGCCGCCGCGACGCGCTCGGCCATCTCGCGCTGGCCGGGCCGGTCCTCGGCGCCCGGTAGCGCCCCGGTGACGGTGGCGAGCGCCTCGGCCGGGGTCATCGCACGAGCGCGAGGGCGGCGTCGAGCTCGCGCTCGTCGAAGTCGGGCCAGGGCGCCTCGGAGAAGTGGATCTTCGCGCCGGCGCTCTGCCAGAGCAGGAAGTTGGAGACGCGCCGTTCGCCGCTGGTGCGCACGAGCACGTCGACGGGTGGCAGCTCCGGCAGGTAGAGGTGGGTGCCGATCGTCTCGGGGGTGACGGGCTCGCCCGACGCCCTGGCGGCGCGGACGGCCGACATCAACTCGGCCCGCCCCCCGTAGTCGAACGCCACGGTGAGCACCATGCCCGTGTTGGTCGCGGTGTCGTGGATCGCCTTGCGGATGGCGCGCTGCACGTACTTCGGCGTGCGGGCCTCGGCCGAGTCGAACGGGCGGCCGATCCACTGGATGCGGACGTTCAGCTCGTTCAGCTCGCGGACCCGCCCGAACAGCCGCTCGTGGAGGCCGAGGATGTGGCGCACCTCGCCCCGCGGGCGCACCCAGTTCTCCGTCGAGAAGCCGAACACGGTGAGCCACCCGATGTCGCGACGGACGGCCACGCGCACGATGCGTGCCAGGTTCTCCTCGCCCTCGGTGTGGCCGGCGGTGCGGGGTAGGCCGCGGTGCTCGGCCCACCGGCCGTTTCCGTCCATGATGCACGCGACGTGCAGCCCCGAGGTCACCGACCGCACGTTAGCGAGCGGGTGCGCGACACGGCCTGCTGTCGCCGCTGCGCCCCGTGGACGCGCGAAGATGACGGCGTGGCCGGCCCGCTCACCCGCCCCCGCCCGTCCCCGTCCACGTCGGGGACGCCGTCGCACCGGATCGAGGCCGCCCTGGGTCACATGATGGTGGTGGGGGGCACGTTCCGCGCCTGGGCCGACCTCGGCGACGAGCGGTGGCAGCAGCGGGTCCACGACCTCGGGAACGTGATCGACGGGATCGGCGGTGCGTGGCTCACGCTGCGCGCCTACGAGCTCGGCGACGATCCGCCCGAACTGGTTCCGTGGCACCGCCGTGTCGGGGGCTGTGAGGTGATCGTCGATCCGTGCGCCGACGGTCGCGGCCGGTTCGCCGAGGCGATGGCACGGCTCGACCCCGAGGTCGAGGTGAACGAGGTCACCGTGGCGACCTCGCTGTACGACCCCGCGGACTGCGAGCCCGATCTCGTGTTGATCCTGGGTCCGTCCACCCAGCTCCCGCCGTCGCTCGTGTGGGAGCTCGCCTATGCCGAGCTGGTGTTCGCCGACATCGGCTGGCACGAGCTCGGGGTCGACCACGTGCTCGCTGCGATCGACGACTTCGCCAGCCGTCGGCGCCGCTTCGGCGGCCTCGACCCGTGACCGGGTCCCGGTCGCCGCTCGTCGGCCAGGCACCGTCGTGAGCGGTCTGTACCGCGACGTCGGCGTCGTGCTGCGCACGTACAAGTTGCGTGAGTCCGACCGCATCGTCGTCATCCACACCCGCGAGCGCGGGAAGGTGCGGGCCGTCGCCAAGGGGGTCCGCAAGACGAAATCGCGCTTCGGTGCCCGACTCGAACCGATGAGCCACGTGCGGCTGCTGCTCTACCAGGGGCGCGAGCTCGACATCGTCAGCCAGGCGGAGTCGGTCACGTCGCTCGGCCCGCTGCTGCGATCGCTCGACCGGATCTCCCAGGGCATGGCCGCCGTGGAGGCGGTCGACCAGCTCTCGCTCGAACGCGAGCCCGACCCCCGCCTCTACGAGATGCTCGTGGGCGTGCTCGGCACGATCGCCGAGCGGCCGTCACCACTCAACGTGGCGGCCTTCTACTGGAAGCTGCTCGCTGCCCAGGGGCTGCGGCCGGTGCTCGACCGGTGCGTGCGGTGCGAGGGGACCGAGCCCGATGCAGCGCTCGTCGCGTTCGACCTGGCCGAGGGCGGTGTGCTGTGTCGCTCGTGCCGATCCGGCGTGTCGATCTCACCGGGAGCGCTGGCCCTGCTGCGCGACATCCTCGGCGGCCGGCTCCTCGACGCCCTCGCCCGCCCCGAGTCGCCCCTCAGCCACGAGGTCGGCACACTCGCCACCCGCGCCTTCGAGCACCACGTCGAGCGTCGCATGCGCACCGTCGCCATGTTCGAAGCCCACTGACCCCTCGAACCGTCCGCGCCGATCGGCGGGGTCCGGTCGGTTCCCCCAGACGGTTCGTCGGTGCTGACCCGAACCGTCCGCGCCGATCGACGGGATCCGGCCGGTTCCCCCAGACGGTTCGTCGGTGCTGACCCCTCGAACCGTCCGCGCCGATCGGCGGGATCCGGACGGTTCCGGCAGACGGTTCCGGCAGACGGTTCGGCCCGAGGGTTCGGCGGGTGGGAGGGCCTAGCCTCGGGGGGACTATGGCCGCGACCGAGCTCGATCAGATCGTCAACCTGTGCAAGCGGCGGGGGTTCGTGTACCCGTCGGCGGAGATCTACGGCGGGTTCCGTTCGACGTACGACTACGGCCCGCTCGGGTCGCTGCTGTTGCGGAACGTGAAGGACGCCTGGATCCGGTCGATGGTGCAACAGCGCGACGACGTCGTGTTGATCGACGCGGCGATCCTCGGGCCGCCGCAGGTGTGGGAGGCGAGCGGGCACCTGGCGAACTTCTCGGACCCGCTGGTCGACTGCACGGAGTGCAAGCAGCGGTTCCGGCTCGACAAGCTCGACGATCCGGACGTGTGTCCGAACTGCGGCGCCAAGAACAGCTTCACCGAGGCCCGCGAGTTCAACTTGATGTTCAAGACCCACGCCGGCCCGGTCGCCGATGCCGGCGCGGTCGCCTATCTCCGGCCCGAGACCGCCCAGGGCATGTTCACGAACTTCGTCAACGTGTTGCAGACGAGCCGCAAGAAGCCGCCGTTCGGGATCGCCCAGGTCGGCAAGAGCTTCCGCAACGAGATCACCCCGCAGAACTGGATCTTCCGGACCCGCGAGTTCGAGCAGATGGAGCTGGAGTACTTCGTTCCGCCCGCGGACGGGCCGCAGTGGTACGAGTACTGGTGCGCCGAACGGCTCGACTGGTATGTGCGCCACGGGATCCCCGAATCGATGCTGCGGCTGCGGGCCCACGACGCGGACGAGCTGTCGCACTACTCGACCGGCACCGCGGACGTCGAGTTCGCGTTCCCGTGGGGCTGGGACGAGCTCGAGGGGATCGCCCAGCGCAGCGACTACGACCTCACTCAGCACGCCACCCACTCCGGTGAGCGGCTCGACTTCTTCGACCAGGCGTCGGGGGAGCGGTACGTGCCGCACGTGGTCGAGCCGGCCGCCGGGGCGACGCGCACGATGGCCGCGTTCCTCCTGGCCGCGTACGACGAGGACGTGATCAACGACGAGACCCGCACCGTGTTGCGGCTGCACCCGCGCCTGGCGCCGTACAAGGTGGCGGTGCTGCCGTTGTCGAAGAAGGACACCCTCACCCCGCTCGCCCAGGAGGTCCGCCGGATGCTCGCCGACCGGTACATGGTCGACTACGACGAGACCCAGGCGATCGGCCGCCGGTACCGGCGTCAGGACGAGATCGGCACCCCGCTCGCCGTCACCGTCGACTTCGACTCGCTCGACGACCGCGCCGTCACGATCCGCGACCGCGACACCACCGAACAGGTGCGGGTCCCGATCGACGAGGTCGTCGCCCACGTCGCCGACCGGCTCGGGTTCTGAGCCGTTCGACCCACCGACCATCGGGCGGCGGTTGAACTCGGCCGCCACCTCTGCGATCGTCGTCGGATGCGCCGATCCCGGGACGACCTCGGTCCCCACGAAGAGGTGTTGGAGGAGGGACCCGCACCGCTGTACGTCCGCGAGATCGGCGACGGCGTGCCGCTCGTCGTCCTGCACGGGGGTCCCGACTTCGACCACGCATACCTCGTCCCCGACACGGACCGGTTGGCCGACGTCGCTCGCCTCGTGTACTACGACCAACGTGGGCGGGGCCGTTCGTACTCGGGCGATCGACCGGGAACGGTCACGATCTCGTCGGAGGTCGACGACCTCGACCGCGTGCGAGAACGGGTCGGGACCGATCGAGTCGCGCTGCTCGGGCACTCGTGGGGCGGGCTGCTGGCGATGGAGTACGCCGTCCGTCGGCCCGACGCCGTCTCGCACCTGATCCTGATGAACACCGCTCCGCCGTCGCGCGCCGGAGCCCTCGAGCTGGAGCGGGCGAGGTCGGCGCGCCGCGCCCCTGACGTGGCGGAGCGGCTGAACGCCGTTCGATCGAGTGATGCGTACCAGCGCGGCGACGTACCGGCCGATACCGAATACCACCGGCTCCTGTTCGACGGTGCGCTCCGGACCCCCGAACTGCTCGACCGGGTGGTGGATCGGTTGCGGGTGAACTGTTGTGCGACGGGGATCCTCGCCGCACGGGAGATCGAACAGGGTCTGTACGCGGACACGTGGTTCCGGGACGACTACGATCTCACACCGGAGCTCGTCGAACTCGACGTGCCGACGCTGGTGCTCCACGGGGACTCCGACTTCGTTCCCGTCGATCTCGCGCGCGAGCTGGCCGACGTGATGCCCCGCGCCCGGTCGGTGGTGCTCGCCGACTGCGGGCACTTCGCCTCCATCGAACAACCCGAGCGCGTGCTGGAGGAGGTCGGCGCCCACCTGTCGACGTCGTGAACGATCGGCTGCAGCGCGGCGGGCGTGCGGGGCTACGGTCGGCGGCCATGAGTGAATCCACCGAGATCGTCGTCATCGCCAAGATCCCCTGCCAGCCCGGCAAGCGCGACGAGGCCGCCGCGGGTCTCCAGCAGATACTCGATCACGTCGAGAGCGAGGAGGGCACGCTCCGCTACGTGCTGCTGAAGGACACCACCGATGCCGATCTACTGTGGATGTACGAGGTGTATCGCGACCAGGCGGCGTTCGACGCCCACGCCGGGAGCGAGGCGATGAAGGCCGTCGGGCACGCGCTCGGCGGGGTCCTCGCCGGTCGCCCGGAGCTGAACTTCACCAGCCCGCTCGGCGGCAAGGGCCTCTGACCGGCGACGCGATGGCCGCCGGCGCCACCTACCTCGATCGGATCCTCGAGCGGCACCGCGCGGTCGCGGCTGACGACACGCGGCCGACCGACCGGCTCGTCGACGAGGCGGCCGCGATGCCGCCGACCCGCGACTTCGCCGGCGCGCTGC
>SKSP01000463.1 GCA_007122945.1 Ilumatobacteraceae bacterium
CCTGGGCCGAGCGGATCACGGCGGCGCGCCGGAACGGCCGCACACTCTCACCGATCACCGATGAGCACGCCCTGACGTTGGCCGATGCGTACGCCATCCAGGACCTCGTGACCGCTGCGCGGGTGGCCGACGGGCAAGCGGTGATCGGCTGGAAGCTCGGCTACACGTCCGAAGTCATGCGCGCCCAGATGGGCATCGACCGACCGAACTTCGGCCCGCTGACCGACGCGATGGTGGTCGAGACCGGACGACACGTCCCGTTCCCGCTGGTGCAACCGCGTGTCGAGCCCGAGATCGCCGTCACGATCGCCCGGACCGTGCCGGGGGACGTCGTCGCGGGCGAGGTCGCCGGTTACATCGACGAGCTCCGTGTCTGCCTCGAGATCGTGGATCCGGTGTGGCGTGACTACCGATTCCGCATCGAGGACAACACCGCTGACGGTTCGTCCGCCGCCGGCGTCGTCCTCGGCCCGCGCCTCGACGCCGACATCGACGACGTTCGTGACCTCCCGGTCGTGCTTCGCCTGGACGAGCACGAGGTGGACAGGGGGACCGTGCGCGACGCGATGGGTGGTCCCGACCACGCGATCGCGTGGTTGAGCGCGGCGCTCGACCGACGCGGGCGGTCCTTGCGACCGGGCGACGTCGTCATCACCGGTGGGCTCACTGCGGCGATTCCCCTCGACCGGGGCACTCGGGTCGATGCGGTCGTCGATGGATCGACGACGGTGTCGGTCCGCAGACCGGATCGGAGCTGACCTGCCCGCCATGACGGTGCCGTCGACCTCCGACGGGTTGCGGTGAGCTACCCGTCGTGACGGGTTGACCGGCCTGCGGGCCCGTGCGATCCTGGCGGGAGTCCGCACGTCGACGGAGGCGCGATGGCGAGGGGAGCCGCGGAGAGCACCGACGTCCATCACCGACTGTTCGCGAGGTGGTACCCACGGGTCGCCCGATCGGCCGACGCGAAGGGGGGCGCCGAGCACCGTCGCGAGCTCCTCGCCGGTCTCGCCGGCCGCGTCGTCGAGGTCGGCGCCGGCAACGGTCTCAACTTCTCGCGCTACCCCGCCGAGGTGTCCGAGGTGATCGCCGTCGAGCCCGAGCCCCGGCTGCGGCGCTCCGCCGAACAGGCCGCGACCGCGGCGCCCGTCCCCGTTCGGGTCGTGCCCGGTCGCGCCGAGGCCCTCCCGGACGGCCTCGCCGACCTCGACGCGGCCGTGCTGTCGCTCGTGCTCTGCTCGATCCCCGACGTCGAAGCGGCGATGTCGGAGCTGCGACGGGTCCTGCGTCCGGGTGCGGAGATCCGCTTCTACGAGCACGTCCGTTCCGAGGGGACGTGGGCGGCCCGCGCGCAGCGGCTCGCCGATCTGGTGTGGCCGCGGGTGTCGGGCGGGTGCCACCTCTCGCGCCGCAGCACCGACGCGATCGATCGGGCGGGCTTCGACGTCGTGTCGTCGAGACGGTTCCGCTTCCTCGGGCTCCCACACGTGGTCGGGTCGGCCCGGCTCCCGACGACCTGATCGGCGCCGATCGCCGGAGAACGCCCGGCCCCCGGATGTGGGCGCCATCCGGGCCGCCACTACCCTGCCGGACGCGGCCACCGCCACCAGGGACGGCCGCGACGAGGAGGAAACGATGAGCAAGCCACTGGTCGATCTCGGGCGTGTCGGCGTCTGGTACGGCGCGATCGACGCACTGCCGACGCCGGAGGCGCAGCGGGCCGCACAGGTGGTCGAGGAGCTGGGCTTCGGGGCGCTGTGGGTGGCCGAGGCGGTCGGTCGCGACCCGTTCGTGTCGGCGGCGCTCCTGCTGTCGGCCACCGAGTCGCTCCCGGTGGCGACGGGCATCGCCAACATCTACGCCCGCGATCCGATGACGATGAACGCCGGCCAGAAGACGCTCGCCGAGGCGTTCCCGAACCGGTTCCTGCTCGGCATGGGCGTGAGCCACGGCCACCTCGTCGCCGGTGTCCGCAAGCACGACTGGTCGAAGCCGTACAGCTACATGGTCGAGTACCTGGAGCGCATGGACAACGCCCTGTTCATGGCCAAGGGCCCCGACGAGGACCCGGGGCGGCTCCTCGCGGCGCTCGGCCCGAAGATGCTGAAGCTCGCCGCCACGCAGGCCAACGGGGCCCACCCGTACTTCACCACGCCCGAACACACGGCGATCGCCCGCGAGACGATGGGGGCCGACGCGCTGCTGGCACCCGAGCAGATGGTCGTGCTCGAGACCGACCCGGCCGAGGCGCGCCGCATCGCCCGGGCGGGCATGAAGATCTACATGGGCCTGCCGAACTACTTCAACAACCTCCTCCGGCTCGGGTTCACCGAGGACGACCGCGCCGACGGTGGGAGCGATCGTCTCGTCGACGCGATCGTGGCCTGGGGCACCGAGGAACAGATCGCCGAGCGGGTGGCCCAGCACCACGAGGCCGGCGCCGACCACGTGTGCGTCCAGGTCCTCCAGGACGGGTCGGCGATGCCCGAGGACCAGTGGCGCCGCCTCGCCCCGGCGCTGCTCGACGGCTGACA
>SKSP01000475.1 GCA_007122945.1 Ilumatobacteraceae bacterium
CGACCTCCTCGAGCACCTCGTGCACCATCGTGCCGAACGACGTCCCGCCGATCATCGATCGCAGCACACCCGGGAGCGCGTCGGGGACGTCGGCACCGGCACCGGCATCGGTATCGGGCATCACCTCGGCCACTGATGGCTCGTCAGTGCCCCCGACCATCGGGACCGAGTGCGCCTGATCGGCCGGGTGGTCGACGCGGGGGTGGACCGGCTGGGCGTGCAGCACCGCGGCCGACGAGATCGCGCTGAACGACCAGATCTTCCACCACGTGTCGACCCGGCGCTCCGCAACGGCCACCTCGAGCTCGGGGAGCTCGACCCGCGTGTCGGCCGTCGTGGGGCTCCAACCACCGTGCGGTCGGTGCGGCGCGACGTGAACGGCGAACGTGCCCTCGCTCCGTTCGACCACGGCAGCCAGGTCGGTGGGAGCGGCCGGAGGGTCGTCCTGTCCGATCGCGTGCGCCAACAGCTCGCCCAGCACCCCGCCCTTCTGCCCCGACGTCGTGACCTGGGGCCACCACACGTAGCAGCGGTGACGGGCCCTCGTGAGCGCGACGTACAGCAGCCGACGACTCTCGCCGGCCACCTCCTGTCTGTTCGCGTCCTTGACGTCCTTGTTCCACGCGCCGTCGGGTGCCTCCGTGATCCACGGCGTGTGGATCTGTCGCATCCCGTCGAGCTGCGCGTGGGGTGGGCCGCTCGACACGGGTTTGGTCCACAGGGTCGGGCAGAGCACCACACCGAACTCGAGGCCCTTGGCCTTGTGGATCGTGAGGACCTGCACGGCTTCGTCGTCGCGGTCGATGCGCCGGGCGAGCACGTCGGATGCCATCGCGTCCTGCTTGCCGCCGGCGTTGGGACCGGGATCGACGACGCCGCGGTCGAGCGCCGTCAGGTGACCGAGCAGCGCGGTGGCGGTGGTGGGCCGCCCTCCGGTGATGGTGAGGAGGAGCTCGGCAATGTGGTCGAAGTCGGTGAGATGACGTTCACCGCCCACGCGTGACAACACGTGCTCGTGGAGCCCCGCCGCCCGCACGAGCGCGATCAGGCGGGACAGACCCGACGTCGTCAGCTCGTCGGACCAGGTGCGGAAGCGATCGTGCAACCGGTCGAGGCCACGCTCGTCGAGGCCGGCGAGCTCGTCGGCGGTGATGCCGAGCGACCACCCGATCGCCGCCGCCCGCACGCGGCCGGCCGACCCGGGTCGCTCGAGCGCGACGAGCAGGTGTCGCCACTGCCGTGCGGCCTCGCTCTCCAACACGCTCTCGTTCGATGCCGACGCCGCGGCGATGCCCGCCTCGCCGAGCATGCTGGTGAGCGAGCTGGCCTGGCTGTTCGAGCGGGTGAGGATGGCGATGTCGGACGCTCGGAGCGGTCGGCGCCGGCGGGTGTCGTCGCCGTCGCCGTCACCATCACGATCGCCGTCGCCGCGTTCGTCGTCATCGACCGGCAGGGTGATGTGACCGGCGGCGGACTCGTCGAGGAGCTCGCGGACGGTGGCGACCACGTCGCGTTCGATCTGACGGTGCGCCTCGGGCGCTGCGAGCTCACCATCGGGACCGGGGGCCACCCAGCGGAGCGTGAGCGACTCGGTGCCGGCGCCCCCGATCGCCCGCTCGCGATGGTGATCGGCGGGGCTGACGGGATGGAACGCCACGGCGGGGTCGCCGAACCGGAATCCACCGAACAGCGCCTCGAGCGCCTCGAGCAGCGGGCCGTCGGAGCGCCAGTTGACCGGCAGCGTGGCGACCTCCTCGGCCGCGGCCACGGCCGCGAGGTAGGCCGACAACTCGGCCGACCGGAACCGATAGATCGATTGCTTCGGATCACCGACGAGCACCAGCGCGGGCGACGGACCCGACGGAACGGGGTCGACGAACGCGCGCCGGAAGATGTCCCACTGGATGGTGTCGGTGTCCTGGAACTCGTCGATCAGCACCACCTGGATGCGCTGGCGCAGCCCGGCGATCGCCGCAGCACCCTCGGGACCGGCGAGCAGCGATCGGGTGTCGGCCAGGAGACCGTCGAACGTGCGACGGCGTCGGGCCACCCGCCGGCGCCGGACGACGTCACAGATCTCGTCGACCAGATCGGCCGTGACGTCGCAGTACTCGTGGTGCCGCTGCTGCTTCTCCGTGGGCGCCTTGACGTCGGTCGGGAGACGCCACATCCGGGCGTCGGGCATCGAGAGGCGGAGTCGAACGGCCTGTTCGAGCCGGTTCGCCATGATCGGGCAGTCGGGGTCGCGACCGAACCGGGCGATCAGCAGGTCGGCCACGGACTCGGCCACGTCGGCGACACCGTCGGTGATGTCGAGATCGCCCGCCGCCGTGCCGGACCCGGCCAGCAGCCGCCGACAGAACCCGTGAATGGTGGTGATCGTCGCGGCGTCGAACTCGGCCAGTGCCTCGTCCACGTGACGACGGCGGACCTCGAGCTCGTCGGGGCCGGCGGTCGCGATCGCGGCGAGCAACGGGTCGTCGGTGGTCGTGGTGGTGGCACCGGTCGCGAGGCATCGGGTGAGGTGCAGGTGGACCTCGGCGAGTCGGCCGCGGACGCGGCTGCGCAGTTCGGCGGTGGCCGCCTCGGTGAAGCTGACGATGCACAGACCGGCCGGCGGCACACCCCGCTCGGCCACGAACCGGGCCGCCAGCGAGGAGAGCGCGTACGTCTTGCCGGTGCCGGCGCTCGCTTCGAGCGCCGTCGGCCCGTCGGGGAGCGCACCGTCGAGCGCGAAGGGGTGCCGACCGGTCACGTCACCTGCTCCCACTCGGTGGTGCGATCGAACGTCCCCCAGATCCGCTCCGCCCACCGCCCGATTCGCGACGGTGCGGTCCCCCACGGCTCGTCGTCGCGCGGCGGCTGACCCAGCAACGCATCGAACTCGACCGCGCCGAGTGCCATCACGACCCAGCCCTTCTCGCCCTCACCTCCGTTGCCGTAGCCCGACGCCCACTGCGATCGGGCACCCGCGAGATCACCGTCGTACAGGCACCGGGTGGTGCGGGGGAACGCCGGCACCGCGTCGCACGAGGCCCGGCGGTGGAGGTCGGTCACCACGGCCAACACGTCGGCGGCCACGTCGGGGGCGCGCAGCGAGAGCCGATGTGTCACGACCCCGTCACCGGTGCTCGGGCGGCCGATGACCACGCCTCGCACCTGTCGTGCGGGGTCGGCTGCCACGAGCGCAGCCAGCCGCACCCACATCGAGAGCAACCGTTCGGCGTGGATCCTCGAGGGCGTGATGTCGACCACCACGTCACCGGCGACACCGTGGACCGCGCCGATCACCCTCGGCGGCGGCACACCGGACGCACCGGCGGACGCACCGGTCGACGCGTCGGTCGACGCGTCGGCAGCACCGATCACCGCCGCCACGTCGATGTCCACCGGCACCGAGTCGGGCACCGCGTACGCGAGGAGGCCGCACTCGTGCTCGAGCGCGGCGACCAACTCGTCGACCGAGCGCGTGGCCGAGTCGAGCACCCGGTCGCCCGCGACCAGCGGGGGCACCGCGCCCGATCGCCGCTGGGCGGTCTCCCACACGTTCTGGTGCTCGCTCCAGCCGGAGCCCGTCGCGCGGCGAACATCGAGCTGTGACGCCTTGATCTGCCATGTCTGCAACGGGTCGAGGTCGAGCGGGAGGAGGTCGGACGGCGGCACGGCCTCGCGGGGGAGGCTCAGGCCGAGCCGGCGACTCCCGAGCGTGCGACACGGCTCGCACACCACCTCGACCAGCTCGGCCAACGTGACCACCTCGGTCGTGACGGGTTCGAGCGAGGTCGTGATCAGTGCCGTCTCCGGGCCCTGGCTCCGGCGGGAGAGCGCCGCAGCTCGTGCGGCGCGATCGAATCCCCACGGGCCGTCACCCACGAGCGCACCGGGAACGAAGTTCGTCTCCGCCCACGGGTGCCGGGGATGGCGGACCGTGAGCCGTCGGGTCGCTCCGTGCGCGGGGTGGTCGGGGCGGACCGTGTGGTCGATCAGGTCGCTGAGCTCGGCGAGGGGGACGGCGGCCGGCACGAGTGCGTTGGTGCGCACGTCGGCACCGTTCGAGAAGATCAGCAGACGCTCACCCGCCGCCAGCACGGCATCGAGGAGCTGGGCGCGCATCTCGCTGCGGGCGTCGCGATCGCCCACGCACGGTGCGATCGCCATCAGGTCGTGTGCAGCGGCGCTCGAGCCGCCGGCCAGATCGCCGTCGAGACCGAGCAGGCACACGACCGGAGACGGCACGCCGCGCTGGGCGGTGAGCGACGACAGCGTCACGGATCCCGAACCGAATCGGACCCGTCCGGGACGACCCGTCAGCCGGTCCGCCACGAGCGTGGCGAGTTGATCGGCGGGGAGGTCGGCGGTGACGGGATCGTCGCCCACCGTCGCCTCGGCCACGACACCGGCCAGTTCGTGATCGAGGTCACGACGCTGCCACGAGTCGGCATCGGGCACCTCGAAGAGCACGTCGGCGGCCCGACCGACGTCCGCGCACCACTGCTCGACGGTCGCCGCGGTGGTGAGCGCTCGCGCCGCCAGCTCGAGCTCGTGCACGAGGTCGGCCAACGCCCCGACGACCGTCACGGCGTCGCCTTCGACGTCGGACACCGGCACCGTGGATCCGGGACCGAAGCGGACCGCCGACATGACGTCGTCGGCGGGCACGTGGCCGGCGGCCGCCGCCATGGCCGGATCGGACATCGCCGCACCCACCAGCAGCTGATCGAGACCGTCGCGCCAGGTGAACGCCCCGAGGTCGTCGGGGAGCCCGACCCGGGCCTGCGACGCGGCATCGGCGCCCCAGTGGACGTTGGTGCCGACGGCCCACGTCGACAACAGTTCGAGCTCGGACGGACCGAGGCCGAACCGGCGGGCCACGGGTTCGAGCGCCGCGAACCCCAGCACGTCGGAGACGCGGAACCGGCCGTCGAGCAGGTCGAGCAACGCCGCCGCGGCGTCGAGCACCGGGTTCTGCTGCCGCAACGACCGGTCGGCCACCCGCAGCGGGATCATCGGCACGCCGTGGTCGGGGTCGCCACGGAACGCCGCGTCGACCAGCGGGCCGAACGCCCCCGGGTCGGGGCAGAGCACGGTGATGTCTCGCGGCTCGTAGCGAGGTCGACCGTCGACCTGCTCCTGGAGGAGGTGGGCGACGGCATCGCGCAGCACCTCGGCCTGGCGGGCGGCACCGTGACAGGTGTGCCACTGCAGGCTGTGGTCGTCGGCCGGCCGGACCATCCGCCGGTCGGGCTCACCGTCGGCGGGCGGACCAGGTGGGGGGCGATCGAGTCGGAGATCGTCCTGCAACCGCTCGAGCAGGCTGACCGACCCCGCATCTCCCGCCTCGGCATCGCCCGCGACGGCATCGCCCGCAGTGGCATCGCCCGCGACGGCATCGCCCGCAGTGGCATCGCCCGTCGTGAGATCGTCGATCCGGTCGATCGTCGCGTCGATCTCGACGGCGGTACCGACCAGCAGCAGATGGGCCTCGCGCGCGGCCCGTCCCCAGGTGCGACCGAGCGGGTGTGCGGCCATCGCCACCGTCTCGTCGCGGTCGCGGACCAACGGGAGCGCGAGCGGGACCGCCCGGCTGTGCTCGCGCAATCGATCCCACACGGCCAGCGACGGTGCGGGGGCCATCACGTGCACCTCGACCTGGTTCGCGAGCGCGGCGAGCACCCGCAGGTGCGGACCGGGCAGACCGGCGAGGCCCGCGAGGAAGACCCGATCGGGCACGTCGGGCACGAGCCGACCGGCCGCCAGCTCGATGGTCTCGAGCGCGGTGGTCTCGACGTCGCTCGGGGCACCGAGCCGCTCGACCAGCAGCCGCCACAACGCCGGCTGCCAACGGAGATGGGCGGGCAGGGCGACGTTCGACTGGTCGACGTCGGCGCCGTTCTCCCACCGTCGGATCATCGCGGGGCGGTGCAGTGCGTACCGGTCGAACAGGTCGGCGATGGAGCGACACCGGGCCAGGTCGGCGTCGGTGCCCAACTGCTCGGCGAGCTGCTGGCCGGCCTCGGTGAGCAGCACCTCCCGAACCGCCCAGGTGAGCGGACCCACGCTCCAGGGGTCGCTCGGCGTCGGCCGGCCGAGCGCACGCCGCACCAGGCCACCCGGGAACACGAACCGCACGTTGGCGACGATGCCGTCGCCCGTCCCGTCGCCACCCGCGTCGGTCGGGTGGGTCGCGCCGAGCCGCCGGCCGAGACGCGCCGTGAGCCACGACCTGATCCCGTCGCCGGGCACCGCCACCAACTCGGTGGCGAACGGGTCGGCCAACGGGCGCGCCAGCTCATCGGCGAGGCGATCGGCGAGGACCTCGATCGAATGGGCGACGGTGAGCCGGAACGTCACGGCCGCCGACCCTACGCGAGGGGTGTCGCACCGTGACCCCCACCAGCACCCCAACCAGCACCCCACCGATGCCCCACCGACACCCCACCGAACCCCACCGACATCAGCACCCCAGCGACACAGAGTCGCCAGCAGCCGCCCCACCCGGCACCCAGCGACACAGAGTCACTCAGCCGCCGGTCCACGGCCGCGCCCACCCGCACCCCAGCAACACAGAGTCGCCAGCAGCCGCCCCACCCGGCACCCAGCGACACAGAGTCACTCAGGCGCGGGTGGGGCACGGCGGGTGGGGGCGTGCGAGGATCGGCGGGAATGATCCGCCGATACCGACGTTGCACCCGACGATGACGGACACGAACGCTGACGACCGCGCGACGACGCCGCTGTCGGTGCTCGACCTGTGCCCGGTGCCCGCCGGCGGCGACGCGTCGACGTCGCTCGCCAACTCGGTCGAGCTGGCGCACCACGTCGAACGGCTCGGCTACGAGCGCCTCTGGGTCGCCGAGCACCACAACATGCCGGGGATCGCCAGCTCGTCGCCGCCGGTGCTGATCGCCCACCTCGCGGCGGCCACCGACACGCTCCGCATCGGCGCCGGCGGGGTGATGCTCCCCAACCACTCGGCGCTGGTCGTCGCCGAGCAGTTCGGCATGCTCGAGGCGCTCCACCCGGGCCGCATCGACCTCGGCATCGGACGGGCTCCGGGCACCGACCCCGTCACCGCTGCCGCGCTCCGGCGCTCCCCCGGCGGTCCGGGCGGCGCCGACGACTTCCCCGATCAGCTGCGCGACCTGTTCGCCTACTTCGAGGGGTCGCACCCGAAGATCACCGCCGTCCCCGGTCGTGGTCACCGACCGGCGATGTGGCTGCTCGGCTCCAGCGACTACAGCGCCACGGCAGCGGGTCACCTCGGCCTGCCGTTCTCGTTCGCCCACCACTTCGCGTCGCAGAACACCCTCGCCGCGCTCGACGTCTACCGGGCCTCGTTCCGCCCGTCGCCGTGGCTGGAGCATCCGTACGCGATGATCGGCGTCCCGGTGATCTGCGCGGATTCGCGGGTGCGCGCCGAGTTCCTGGCCGGGCCGAGCGCGTTCTCGTTCGTCCGGCTCCGCCAGGGTCGACCCACGCAGCTGCCCTCACCCGAGGAGGTCGCCGGGTACGACTTCACGCCGATGGAGCGCGAACTCATCCGCCAGTGGCACGCACCACTCGTGTTGGGCACGCCCGACGAGGTGCGCGAGCAGTTGACCGAGCTCGCCGAGCGGACGCGGGTCGACGAGATGATGATCTCGACGATGGTGCACGGGCACGCGGACCGGATGCGGTCGTACGCGTTGGTGGCCGACGCCTGGGCCCTGCGGCCCGCAGCGACGGCCACCTGAGGTACTGCGTCAACCAGACGTGGCGTCAACCAGACGTGGCGTCAGCCAGCACGTGGCGTCAGCCAGCACGTGGCGTCAGCTCGACGTGGCGTCGATCGCCGTCGCATCGGCCGAACCGGTGTCGATCGCCACCTTGCGGGGCTTCGCCTGCTCGGCGACCGGGATCGTCACGGTCAGCACCCCGTCGTGCAGGTTGGCGTCGACGCGGTCGCCGTCGAGGCTCTCACCGAGGAACAGCTGGCGGGTGAACGTCCCCTGGGGCCGCTCGCTGGCGACCACCTCGACGCCGTTGCCGGAGTCCCACTCGCGGCGGGCCGACACCGTCAGCACGTTCTTCTCGATGGTCAGATCGACGTCGTCCGCGGCCACCCCGGGCACGTCGAAGTGCACGACGAAGCGGTCGCCCTGCCGGTAGGCGTCCAGCGGGATCATCGACGGTCGGTTGCGCCCGGCCTGGCCACCGAGGAACTGCTCGGTGAGTCGGTCGAGCTCACGGAACGGATCGGTCCTCATCAACATCTCGACATCACCTCCTGGTCTGCCCGGGTGCGGGACCCGGGATCGGTTCACGGGTCTGCTGGCGGGTGTCGCCAGCTGATCTGTCAGTCGGATCAACGATCCGGATGTTGATATTATTCCGCGCAGGATCCGATTTTTCGACCCCCTCGACCAGGCATTTCGCGATCGTCGGCGATCACTCCAGCCAGGTGCGTTCGGCCCCGAGGACCTCGAGCTCGGGGTGTGACCAGACGAAGTCGTCGACGGCGTCCATCACCTCGTCGGCCTGCCGCGCGCTCGATGCGACGACCGCGAAGCCGAGCGCCGCCCGCTGCCACGTGTCCTGGCCGCCCACCTCGGCGGCGGACACGCCGTACCGGCGCCGGGTGGCCTCCAGCAGCCCCTTCACCACCTGGCGCTTGTCCTTCAGCGAACGGGCGTGGGCGATCCGGACGTCGACCTCCATGGCGAGCACGAACACGGCCGGGCTCACTCCCTCGCCGACGCACCGAGCGCCGGCGGTGCGCCGCCCGGTTGGCCCGGGACCGGCGACGGGTTGGACTCGGCGAGGCGCTCGTTGACCCGCCCGGTGCGGTTCCAGTCGCGCCCCGCCAGCAGCACGCCGACGACGACGACGACGAACATCGCCGCCGCCGACACGGTGTACGCAGCGGCGCGACCGAGGTGCTCGTAGGCCAGGCCGGCGACCGAGGCCATCACCCCGGCCATCAACGTCTGGAAGCCGCCGAGGACCCCCTGCGCGCCCGCCTGGCGCTCGGCGGGCACGACCATCCCGACCGCGACACCGGTGCTCGACATCGTGAGCCCGTCGCTGACCGCGTGCACCATGGCGATGGCGAACATGATGCCGCCGGTCGCGGCCTGCCCGTACAGCAGCATCCACATCGAGGCGAGCGTCAACCCGACCGTGGCGACGCGGAACGGGCCGAGCCGCTGCGCCAGCCGTCCCCCGAGCGCGCCGAACAGCACGAGCGGGAGGGCGAACAGCGTGATGCCGAGGTTGGCGATCCAGCGGCTCGTCTCGAGGTCGCGGTGGGCGACGGCCCACAGCGAGTCGAACGCGCCGATCATCATCCACATCGCGCACCCGAGGGCGACCGCGGCGACGAACGCCCGGCGGCGCAAGAGGTCGAACGCGAACCGTTGGGCGTTCGCGGCGGCCTCGCCGGTGTTCTCGCGGACGTCGACCCGCCACGCCAGCGGGAGCGCGGCCACGGTGGCGGCCACGACGACGAGATACGGCGCGGCGATGCCGAACGGGCCGACGAACACCGCCGACACGATCGGCCCGACGGCGAAGCCGGCGACGTCGATCGACAGCAGCCGACCGAGGTTGTGCCCGAGGTTGTCGGGGTCGGCGATGATCACGATCCGGCGGATGGCGGGCATCGCCATGCCGAGCCCGATCCCCATCACGAGGCGGCCCATCAGCAGGGGGACGAACGCCGTCCCGAACGCGAGCAGCGTCACGCCCACGAGGTTGGCGAACACGCCGAGCAGCACGATCCGGCGGGCGTGGCCGCGGTCGGCGAGCGGGGCGAGCAGGATCTGGGCGACGAACGCCGAGACGAACCCGATCCCGATGATCGCGCCGAGCGACCCCTC
>SKSP01000338.1 GCA_007122945.1 Ilumatobacteraceae bacterium
CACGATGGACGGCGGCCCGCTCCGCCTCGAAGCGGTCGGCCACCGCGGGGTCGTCGAAGCGGACGACGTCGCCGCCGTCGTCGGCGTGACGCGCGAGCAGCACACCGGCCTCCTCGAAGCACTCGCGAATCGCCGCCACCCAGTAGGCGAGGCCACCGCGAGAGATCTGGAGGTACGCGCTCGCCGTCGCATCGTCGAGCCCGTCGCAGATCGGCTCGAGCTCGTCGGCGTGGTCGGCGTCGTCGACCCGGCCGCCGGGGAAGACGTACATCCCGCTGGCGAAGACCGCCTGCAGCGTCCGGCGCAACATGAACACCTCGATGCCGGCGCCGGTGTCGCGCACGAGCATCACCGTGGCGGCGGGACGCACGGGCACGGTGGTCGGATCGAAGTCGGCCGGGGCACGAGGCTCGGTCACGGACGGCGACCGTACCGGAGGGCTCGACGACAACCAGAGCCGCAGCGCAGGGAACACCGCGCGGGGAACCGCTCGAACCCGGGTGGTGGCCGCGGCGGAGCGGTCGGGGTTCGAATACGGTCGAGGGCGTGGCCCACGACCCTGTCCCACCAGAACGCGTGCTCGAGCACATCGGCACCGGCACGCAGATCATCGTGCCGCTCGCCAACGGCGAGCCGACCGCAGTGCTCGAGGTGATCGACGCCGCCGCCGCCGCCGGGGAGATCGACGGCGTGCAGGTCCACCAGATGCACGCCGTCCACGACCGCCCGTACCTGGCCGGGGCCTACGGCGACCGGCTGCGTCACGTCTCGCTGTTCCTCTCCCACGTGACCCGTCCGCACTTCAACGCCGGCACCCTCGATCTCGTCCCCGCCCACTTCTCGGAGGCGTACTCGATCCTGCGGGACCGCACCGACGACCCGCTCGTCGTGGCGGCCGCCTCGCCACCCGACCGACACGGGTACTTCTCGCTCGGCGTGTCGGCCGACTACACGTCGTCGTTCATCGGGCGGGGCCGCTTCTTCCTCGAGGCGACCGAGGCGATGCCGCGCACGTTCGGGCGGAACCAGCTCCACGTCTCCCAGGTGGTCGGGTGGTGTCGCTCGGACCGTCCGCTCGTGATGGTGCCGCCGCGCGAACCGAACGACCTCGACCGGATCATCGCCGGCCACGTGGTCGAGCGCATCCCGAACGGGGCCACCTTGCAGACCGGGATCGGTGCCATCCCCAACGCCATCATGGCGGCGCTCACCGATCACCGCGACCTCGGCATCCACACCGAGCTGCTCTCCGACGGCGTGGTCGACCTCGTCGAGGCGGGCGTGGTGAACGGGGTCGCCAAGGGACTCAACCGCACCAAGACGGTCGGGACGTTCGCGCTCGGCACCGAGCGCCTGCACCGCTTCCTCCACGAGAACACGGCCGTCGAGCTGTGGCCCGTGCGGTACGTGAACGACCCGTCCATCATCGGGCGCGAGCGCGACTTCGTCTCGGTCAACGCGACGCTGTCGGTCGACTTCCTCGGGCAGTGCGCGTCGGAGACGATCGACGGCACCTACTACTCGTCGTCGGGCGGCCAGAACGACTTCGCCCGCGGGGCGATGAACTCACCGGGCGGTCAGGGATTCGTGGTGCTGCACTCGACGGCGCACGGCCGCTCGCGGATCGTGCCACGACTCGCGCCGGGCGACGCGGTGACCACGCCGAAGAACACCGTCGACAAGGTCGTGACCGAGTACGGCGTCGCCCAGCTGCGAGGCCGTACGATCCGCGAGCGGGCCCGAGCACTGATCTCGGTGGCGCACCCCGACCACCGCGAGGACCTCACGGCTGCGGCACGGTCGATGAACTACCTGTGAGCTCCGGCTCGGGCTCGCTGGCGGGGACCCGCTCGACCGCGCGGCCGGACCCTCGGTCGCGACGCGCCCACACGTAGGCGATCGCCGAACCAACGATCGCGACGAGCACGATCGCCACGGCCTCCCAGTTGTCGCTGAGTCGCGTCAGCACCCAGTTCTGGAAGTTCTCCACCCGGCTCGTGATGGGATCGATGCTCTCGTTCACGTCGACGACCCAGAAGTAGTACAGCAGGTAGACGCCCGACAGGATCACGAAGACCGCGGCGATGGTCTGGACGTGGCGCATGCCGCCGCGCAGGATCCGCAGCAGGCCGGTGTTGGCGACGGCCAGCGCCACCGTGAGCGCCGTCACGAGGAGCGCCATCCCGGCGCCGTACGCGGCGACGTTGGCGACACCGCTGGCGATGCCGTCGCGGCGGGCCGAGAACAACGTCGCGAGGAACAGCCCGATCGTGCACCCGATCGAGGCGACGGCGTACGCGATGCCGAACACGTACATCGAACCGAGCCCGCGGGTCCGGCCACCGGCATCGATCCGGGGCGTGCTGATCGGGAGCTTGAACCCCAGCAACATCGCCACGCCGAGCGTGACCAGGCCGACCGCGATCGCCGCCGTCGCGTACTTGGCGTTCTGGTTGATCCAGCTCGTGAAGTGGTAGGCGATCAGCCCGGCGACGACGAAGACCGACATGAACCCCGCCGACAACGACCCGCTGACCACGAGTGCCCGGCGGATCGTCGCCCGTTGGCTACCCGGCACCTGGCCCTGCATCCCGAGGAAGTACATGAGGTACGTGGGCAACAGGATGAACCCGCACGGGTTGACCGCGGCGACGAGGCCGCGCAGGAACGACAGGCCCATCTAGAAGTGCTCCTCGACGTAGTGGCGCAGCTGGTCGGCGTCGAGCTCGCCGTGGTCGCCGACGATCGTCCCGTCGGCGGCGACGAAGTACGTCCGGGGGAAGCTGACGACGCCGATGGCATCGAGGAACGCGCTGTCGGTGTCGCGGAGCAACTCGTAGGTGACGCCACGCTCGGCGGCGAAGGCGACCATCGTGTCGGGTCCGTCGAGCGGGTTGACGCCCACGAACCGGACCCGGTCGGACACCTCGGCGTGGACCTCGGCGAAGTCGGACAGCTCGCGCGCGCACGGCGGACACGTCGAGAACCACACGTTCACGACGAGGGGCCGGCCGATCAACGACCCGGACGCGACCTCCACCCCGTCGGCATCGACGAGGGCGACGTCGGGGAACGCGGCACCGTCGGCGGGCGCGAGGGCCTGGGCGCCGTGGGAGTCGATCGGCTCCTGGTACTCGCCCGGCTCGCTCATGAACCCCTCGGCGTCGACGCCGCCGCCCAGCCGGTGCACCAGCCAGCCACCGGCGACCCCGACGACCAGCGCGACGACCAGGGACACCGCCAGGAGTCGGGGCCGCACCATGGCCGTCAGGCTAACGAGGCACCCGCCCGGGGGGTCGGCGGGTGCCTCGAAACACCCTCGAAAGCCGCCGGACGGGCTCAGGCGACGTGCGCGGCGCCGACGACGCCCATCTCGTCGATCACGAGCTCGGGGCGGGGCTGCTTCGGGGGTCGGCCGCAGGGCCGCTTGACCGCGACGATGCGTCCGCCGCTCAGCAGCTCGCCGCCCCAGACGCCCCAGGGCTCCTCGCGTGCCAGGGCGTCGGAGAGACATCGCTCCCGGAGGACGCACTTCGCGCAGATCGCCTTGGCGCGGGCGATGTCGACCACGTGGTCGGAGAAGAACAGCGGGGTCAAGGTGCCGTTGCCGTCGGCGCACCGCGCCGGCCCGTCGGGCGCGTCGACGGGTTCGGCGTCGACGAGTTCGGGGATCGGTTCGGAGGTGGTGATGATGCTCATGACGTGTTCCTGGTCTGTTCGGGACGGGATCGTGGGGGACGGTGGGCGGGACGGTGGGCGGGACGGTGGACGGGACGGTGGACGGGACGGTGGACGGGACGGTGGACGGGACGGTGGACGGGACGGGGCGGTGGGCCGAAAAACGACGAAGGCCGCCGGGACGGGATCCCGGCGGCCTCGGAGCGAGGTGTTCGACGTGGTCTACGTCGAGGCTCCGAGGGGCCGGGCGGGGTGGGCGGTCGGCACGCACTCCGAGGTCGGGAAGGTGGTCGGGAAGCTGCCGGTGTACGCATGCTTCGACATCTTCGACATCGCCGACGTCCCGCTGGACCAGTCGACGCGGACACGCGCGCCACCGACCGTGCCGCCGAGGCGATGCATCTGGTTCGGGAGCGTGTTCATGTCGGGTCCGGTCGTCGGGTCTGGTTCGTGCGTCGCGCACCGGCGCGAGCACCGACAACGAAACCACGGCGCGCACCGCCCGGTCAAGGAGGTTTCCGTCTCGCCGTTGGCGCGGTCAGCCGGTGAGCACGTACTCGAAGCCGTCGTCGCGCTCGAGCCGCTCGGCCTCGCCCGCCACGCGCAGGTGCTCGAGGTGGGCGAACGTCTCGCTGTCGGCCATCGGGCCCTGCGCACGCGCGGAGAACAGGTGCTCGGACAACTCGTGGACCCGGGCCGGCCGGCCGATGCCGGCGGCCGCGGCGCGCAGCACGTCGAGCCGGTCGACGTGGTGCTCCTTGATCGCCTCGGCCCGACCGGCCAGGTCGGTGAACGGCCGGCCGTGGGCGGGCAGCACCGTCGTCACGTCCGGTCCGTACGCGGCGACCTTGTCGAGCGAGTCGAAGAAGCGCGCCAGTGGATCGAGGTCGCGCACGTGACCGCCGATGTGCGGCGTGATCGTCGGCAGGACGTGGTCGCCCGACAGCATCACGCCGTCGGTCGGATCGAACAGGCACAGGTGGTCGTCGGTGTGTCCGGGGGTGTGCAGGGCGACCCAGTCGCGGCGCCCGAGCCGGATCGTGCCGGCGTCGTCGAGGCGCACCGTCGGGGTCGGCAGACGCACGAACCGGGGGAACCGGCGCGCCAGGCGCATCATCGCCTTCCGACGGGCGGGGATCGGCACGCCGGGGCCGCCCCACGCCGGCGGATCCCACGGCATCCGGGGCCGGAAGCGCGCCGCGAGCTCGTCGCGGGCCGCCGCCCGGGCGTGCTCGTCGACCAGGTCCGGAACGTCCTCGATGTCGACGTCGGGCGGCTCCGTGGCGTCCCACATCATGCGGAAGCGGCGGTGGGTGACGATGTCGGCGCCCGACGCGTGCCGGATCCGGCCGGCTCCTCCGTAGTGGTCGGGATGACTGTGGGTGACGACCGCGGTGTGCACGCGGCGCATCGGGACGCCGACGGAGCGGAGGCGCTCGGTGAGGACGTCGAACGTGCGTCGTCCCGGGAGGCCGGGATCGACCACGGCGACGCCGCGTTCGTCCTCGAGCACGTAGCAGTTCACGTGGCCGAGACCCGGCATGTCGATCGGGAGCTGGATCCGCAGGACTCCGGGCGCGACCTCGTCCACCTCGTCGGTCGCGGGCTCCTGTTCCTGGCGGCGGGGCCGGGTCGCAGGGTCGTGGGTCGGGCGCTCGTCCGGCGAGCGGTGGTCGTGCGGGATCGTCATGTCACCCGGCACCATATGTGAACATCGTCGCCGTGAGCGAGTGGCTCGACCCGGCCCGGATGATCGCCCCGGCCGCGATCCCCTACTGGCTCGGTTGGGTCGCCGGGTGGCTCCTGCTGTGGCGGGGCCGACCCCTCCCGATGCCCGACCCGATGCCCGACCCGATGCCCGACCCGACGGCCGAACGACCGGTCGACCGGTCGGTCGGGCGACCGGCCGTCGCCGTGGTGGTGCCGGCGCGCGACGAAGCCGAGGCGTTGCCCCGACTGCTCTCGCCGCTCGTCGCCGCCGCGACCGACGGCGACGAGATCGTCGTCGTCGACGACCACTCCACCGACGGGACCGGCGACGTCGCCCGGTCGCTCGG
This sequence comes from Ilumatobacteraceae bacterium, assembly GCA_007122945.1. Taxonomy (GTDB): domain Bacteria; phylum Actinomycetota; class Acidimicrobiia; order Acidimicrobiales; family Ilumatobacteraceae; genus SKSP01. Next base: position 5,736 of record SKSP01000338.1, read on the forward strand.
CGCCCGCGTCGTGTCGCCACCGGAGCTCCCCGAGGGCTGGCTCGGCAAGCCCCACGCCTGCTGGCACGGGGCGGCGGCGACGAACGCGCCGGTCCTCGCGTTCGTGGACGCGGACGTCGTGCCACCCGCCGACCTCCTCGACCGGCTCGGCGCCGCCGTCGCCGAGCACCCCGGCACGGTCGTGTCGGTCCAGCCCTGGCACGTGCCCGGGGGCCCCACCGAACACCTCAGCGTGCTGTTCAACGTGACCGCCCTGATGGGTGTCGGCCGGTTCGGCGTCCTCGGCGGCCGGGTGCGGCCCCGAGCGGCGTTCGGTCCGGTGCTCGCGCTCGATCGGGCGACGTACGACCGGGTCGGCGGCCACGCCCGACCGGACGTGCGCACGATGCACACCGAGGACATCGGCATCGCCCGGGCCGTCGGACGGGTCGAGCTGTACACGGGACGACCGGACGTGCGGTTCCGCATGTACCCGGGCGGGTTCACCGACCTGGTGCGCGGCTGGACCCGCAGCATCGCGACCGGGGCGGGCGCCGCGCCCTGGTGGGCGGCGCTGCTGACGCTGGCGTGGGTGTGGTCGCTCGCCGGCGGATGGGCGGCGAGCCCGTGGTTCTGGGTGACCAGTGCCGTGCAGGTCGCGGTCCTCGCCCGCCGGGCGGGCCGCTTCTCACCGGTGGTCGCCGTGCTCTACCCGGTGGCGCTCGCCGTGTTCGTCGTCGTGTTCGTCCGCAGTCTCGTCGCCCGCGCCCTGCGCCGCGACGTCGAGTGGAAGCACCGCCGCGTCGCCGCCCGCTGACGGCGATCGGTCGACCCCGTTCAGCGTCGGATATGTCCGGCGTGGACCCCTGGAACCCGTTCAGTTCCCGGTGAGGTCGAGGAGGATCTTGCCGATGTTGGCGTCGGCCTCCATGTGGCGGTGGGCGTCGGCGACCCGGTCGAGCGGGAACCGCGAATCGATCACGGGGTGCAGGGCGCCGGCCTCGAACAGTGGGAGCACCTCGGCGATGAACCGCTGACACACGGCGATCTTCTGTTCGAGCGGACGCATCCGCAGCGTGGTGCCGACCCAGTGGATCCGCTTGGTGAGCAACAGACCGAGGTTGACCGACGTGGTGCCACCACCCATCAGGCCGACCTGCACGATCGTGCCCTGGCGCCGGACCGAGCGCAGGTTGCGATCGGCCTCCTCGCCACCGATCACGTCGAGCACGACGTCGACCCCGCCCGGCACGAGCCCGGACAGCTCACCGGCCCAGTCGTGCGGTGAACGCTCCAGCACGATGTCGGCGCCCAGGGTCGAGCAGGCCTGCATCTTCCCGGTCGAGCACGTGACGGCGATGCGCGCACCGATCGCCTTGGCGATCTGGATGCCGGCCGTGCCGACCCCCGAGGCACCGGCGTGCACGAGCGCCCAGCGACCGCTCGTCAGGCCACCCTGCACGACGAGTGCGTCCCACGCGGTGAGGAACACCTCGGGCACCGCCGCCGCGTCGGCCAGGTCGAGCCCGGCGGGGACCGGCAGCGCCTGCCGCTCGTGGGTGACGACCAGCTCGGCGTAGCACGCGCCCGACTCGATGCCCATCACGCGGTCGCCCACCGACCACGCCGTCACCCGCTCGCCGACCGCCTCGACCGTCCCGGCGTACTCGAGACCGGGGATCTCGAACTCGCGCTGCACCGGGTCGGGGTACCCGCCCATGCGCTGCAGCGTGTCGGCGCGATTGAGCGCCGAGTGGGCGACCCGCACCCGGATCTCGTCGGGGCCGGGCACCGGATCGGGCACCTCGGCCAGGGTGAGGACCTCGGGGCCGCCGTGTTCGGGGATCGTGACCGCGCGCATGCGGCCCAGCATCACACGTCGGCGGGGGTCGCGTCACCCGTCGGCCCGTCGGATCCGCCCGATCCGTCCGATCCGTCCGTCCCGTCGAATCCGCCCGATCCGTCCGATCCGCCCGATCCGCCCGATCCGTCCGCCCCGTCGGACTCGTCGGCGCCGACCGCATCGGCGGGACGGAACACCCGCTCACGGTAGAACTGCAGCTCGGCCACGCTCTCGCGGATGTCGTCGAGGGCGCGGTGCGCGCCGGGCTTGTGCGGACGGGCGCCGTTGAGCTGCGGGTACCACCGCTTGACCAGCTCCTTGACGCTGGAGACATCGATGGAGCGGTAGTGCAGGTAGTTCTCGATGTCGGGGAGGTAGGCCGCGAGGAACCGCCGGTCGGTGCCGATCGAGTTGCCGCACAGCGGGACGGTCGCCGGCTCGGGCACGTGCTCGCGGATGAACGCGAGCGTGGCCGCGCCGGCGTCGGCGAGCGACAGCGTCGAGGCCTTGATCGCGTCGAGCAGGCCCGACTTGGTGTGCATGTCGACCACGAACGGGTCCATCGCGGCGAGCACCTCGTCGGGTTGGTGGACGACGAGGTCGGGACCCTCGGCGACGATGTTCAGCTCGTCGTCGGTCACGAGCGTGGCGATCTCGACGATGACGTCGCGGGTGTGGTCGAGCCCGGTCATCTCCAGATCCATCCACACCAACATGACGACGCACACTAGGTGCCTCGTGCCGGACGCGCCCGGTGGGACGGTCCGGTGCGCCGCCCGTTGGGACGGTCCGGTGCGACGGTCCGGTGCGACGGTCCGACATCGGTCTGCGACGATGCGAGGATGGGCGACGTGATCCGCGACCGACACCTCGGCTTCGCCGAGCTGCTCGCGCTCGACGGCGTGGAGGAACGCTGCGAGCTGCGCGGTCGGTTCGGGTTCATGGCGTACCACGGCGGTGCCCTCGAGGTGATGACCGACGTGATCGCTCACGAGGCCGCGGCGGCGAGTGGCGCCAGCTACTACGGCGTCCACCAGCCCCGGGGGATGCGCAACCACATCGCCTCCACCAAGGTCCGCCCGGCGGACTCCGACGCGCTCGCCGACTTCGTCGACCACGTCGACGTCGTCGTGACCGTCCACGGGTTCGGTCGGCGCGGCCTGTTCACGTCGCTGCTGCTCGGTGGCGCCAACCGCGAGCTCGCCGAGCACGTGGCGGACCCACTACGCCGGCACCTCCCGGCCTACGACGTGGTGACCGACCTCGACCGCATCCCCTCCGGTCTGCGGGGGCTGCACCCGGAGAACCCGGTCAATCTCCCGATCGGCCAGGGTGTGCAGATCGAGCTGCCGCCGCGCGTGCGCGGCGCGAGCCCGCTGTGGTGGGACTGGGAGCACGGCCTCACCCCGCACACCCGGTCGCTGGTCGCTGCGCTCGCCGAGGCCGCTCGTACCTGGACAGACTGACGTCGATGGATCCCGACGGCCACTCCCCCGGCGACGAACGATCGCCGGAGACACCCGGCACGCTCACCGGGCGGGTCGCCCTGATCACCGGGGGTGGCAGCGGCATCGGCCTGGCGTGCGCCCGAGCACTCGCGACCGACGGCGCCACCGTCGTCCTGACCGGCCGCTCGCCCGAGCGACTCGCCGCGGGTGCCGCCGAGCTGACCGACGACGGCCTCCCCGCCGGCCGGGTGCACACCGTGGAGTGCGACGTCACCGATCACGACGCGGTCGGCGAGGCGTGTGCCGCGGCGGCGACGCACGGGCCGCTGGCCATGTTGCTCGTCAACGCCGGGTTCGGCTCTGCCGCGCCGCTGCACCGCACGTCGATCGACGACTGGACCTCGGTGCTCGCCACGAACCTGACCGGCGCCTTCTCGACGATCCACCACGCGATCCCCCATCTCGCCGCGGCCGCCCGCACGATCGACGACGGCGCGGCGATCGTCGCCGTGTCGTCGATCGCCGGCGTCGCCACGCACCGCTACATGACGCCCTACAACGTGTCGAAGGCCGGGCTCGAGATGCTCGTGCGACAAGCGGCCGACGAGCTCGGCGGGTCGGGGATCCGCGCCAACGCGGTGCGACCCGGCCTCGTGCCGACCGACGCATCGCAGATGCTCGTCGAGGTCGACGAGATCCGCGAGGACTACCTCGCCCAGATGCCGCTCGGCCGGGTCGGCGAGACCGGCGACGTCGCCCGGCTGGTGCGGTTCCTGCTCGGGCCGGAGAGCAGATGGATCACCGGGACGTGCATCAGCGTCGACGGTGGCCATCACCTGCG
>SKSP01000385.1 GCA_007122945.1 Ilumatobacteraceae bacterium
CGCAGGAACCACTGGGTCTCGGGCGGTTCGGACCCGACGATCTCGTCGGCGAGGTACTCGGTGACGGCGTCGACGGTGCCGTCTGCCGCGCGACCCGACCGACCGGCGGCGGCGCCGAGCAGGAACCCGGTGGTCCAACCGTTGCAGCGTTCGAGCAGCGACGTCACCAGTTCGGGTGGGGCGTCGATGCCGCGTCGGGCGAGCACCGCGGTCGCGGTGTCGACGTCGAGGCGGAGGTCGTCGGCGCCGATCTCGCCGACGCCGACCGTCGTGCGCAGCCGGGCGAGCGGGAGCGCGGGCGGTTGGCGCGACGTCGTCACCACCCGCATCCCGGGCGGTCCGAACTCGACGAGGTAGTGGAGTGCGTCGGCGGCCCCGCCGGAGGTGATCGCGTGGGCGTCGTCGACGACGAGCACGACGGCGGGCGCGTCGTCCCCGTCGTCGTCCCGGTCGGTCAGTGCCGACAGCTCGTTGATGAGCGTTCCGAGCAGCTGGGTCGGGGCGAGCACCTGGCCCGAGCGCAGGAGGCTGCGGGTGGCGGTCGTCGCGCCCGGTGCCACGTGGTCGACCGCCGCCGCGGTGAGCTCGACGAACAGGCGCGGGTCGTCGTCGCTCGGGTGCAGACGGAGCCAGGCGACCGGTACGTCGAGCCCGGCGGTGACGACACCGGCCAGGGTGGTCTTGCCGCTGCCGCCCGGGGCGACGATCGTGGTGAGTCGGTTCGCTCCGAGCGACGCCCGGGTGTGCTCGACGAGGTGCTCGGCGACCACCACGTCGGGCGTGATCGACGGTGGCGTCAGCTTCGTGACGGGGACCCAGTCGGCGACGGGCCCCGACGGGCGCGGCCGCGGGCGTGCGCGCCGACGGTCCCGACCGACCCTGCCCGCGTTCCCCCGCACCCCGACGAGTCTGGCACGTGCCAGATCGCTGCCCGATTCCGTGGTGGATCAGGTTCACCGGGTGACCACACATGTCGTCAGCACCGGTTGGGGGGTGGGATACGATCCCCGTCGGTCAGTCGGCCGTGGATGCGGGGGGCGGGACGGTGTGCTGAGGGTCGGGATACTCGGAGCGCTCGAGGTGCGAGCGGGGGATGCGGTCGTCGCGCTGCCGACGGCCAAGGCCCGCGTCGCGCTCGCCCTGCTCGCGCTGCGGCGCGACCAGCCCGTCAGCGCCGACCAGTTGATCGACGCGATGTGGCCGCACCGGCTGCCGTCGCATCCGCGCGCCGCGCTCCAGACGAACGTCGCACGTGTCCGCAAGGTGCTGCGCGACGCCGGCGGCGACCCCGACCGGCTGCAGGGCGTGCCCGGTGGGTACCGGTTGCGCCTCGATGTCGAGGAGTCCGATGCGGCGCTGTTCGAGCATCTCGCCGAACGCGGCCGTCACGCGTTGGCAGCAGGCGATCCGGGTTCGGCCGCTGCGAGACTGCGTGAAGGCCTGCGGCTGTGGCGCGGTCCCGTGCTGGACGACCTCGGCGAGTTCGGTGGGCTCGCGGCCGAGCTGGTGACGGCCGAGCGGTCGCGGCTCGACGAACTCCGGCTCGCGGCGACCGAGGACCGCATCGACGCCGAGCTCGTGCTCGGCCGTCACCGCGAGCTGGTCGTCGAGCTGGAGGTGCTCGCCGGCGCACATCCGGAACGGGAGGGCCTGTGGGCCCGGCTCGCCGTCGCGCTGTACCGCAGCGACCGTCAGGTCGAGGCGCTCGAGCGGCTCCGTCGCCTGGCGGATCACCTGGCCGAACGCCTCGGCCTGGAACCATCCGCCGACATCGCCGAGCTGGAGCGCCGGTTGCTCACCCACGACCCGTCGCTGGCCGTCGAGGAGTGGGGTTCCCACGATCCGATCCACCCGCGGCGTGTCGCGACCGCGCCGCCTCGCGCTCCGTCGGTTCCGCTGCCGGCGGTGTTGGCCCGTCGGCGCGACGCCCCGATCGTCGGACGCACCGACGAGGTCGACCGCCTGGTCGGCGTGGTGTCGGCGGCCGCGCGTCGCGCCGGTGGGGGGCCGGTGGTCGTGCTGGTCACGGGTGAGGCGGGAATCGGCAAGTCCCGGCTCACGGCGGAGGCGGCGGCTGCCGTGCACGACGAAGGGTTCACGGTGGTGTGCGGTCGCTGCGAGGCGGGTGCCGTGCTGCCGGGTCAGCCGTTCGTCGAGATCGTCGAGCACCTCCTCGACACCGCCGGTGGCGCCGTGGCGCGCCGGCTCGGTGGGCGCGTCCGCGACCTCGCCCGGCTCGTCCCCGACCTCGACGTGCGGTTGCCCGACACCGGCACGCCGATCGACGTCGGTGCCGGGGTGGGCCGCCACCTGCTCGCCCTCGCCGTCCGTGACTCCCTTGCTGCGGCGGCCGACGACGGGCCGCTGGTCGTCATCGTCGAAGACGTGCACTGGGCCGACGAGCTCTCCCTCGACCTGATTCGTCGGCTGCTCGCCGATGCCGACCGCGACGACCTGGCGATCGTGTTGACCCGGCGCCCGGGTACCGATGCCCTCGATGACGTCGCCGCCGATCTCGGCCGCTCGGCC
>SKSP01000254.1 GCA_007122945.1 Ilumatobacteraceae bacterium
CGGCGCGGTCGGGCTGTTCGGGCTGGTCGGGTTGGTCGGGAGTGGTCACGATGGCTCCTCGGGTCGGGGATAGGACGAGACGGTGAGACGGTGCGGTCGCCCGTCGTCGTGGTGGTATCGGGCGACCAGCGCGGCGACCGCTGATTGAAGGTCGGCAGCGAACGCGGCACGGTCCTCCGGTGAGCTGAACCCGATCACCGTGTCGACGGTCAGGGTGGGCAGACGCGTGCCAGCCGGCGAGACGCCGGCGATCGCCCCCACCTCGGAGACCGTCCGGGCGTTCACGGCGATCAGGTACGCGGCCGAGAGACGATCGGCGATCTCGTTCGGATCGAGGCCGGCGCCCTGCAACACGTCGGGTGCAACGACGAGGTTGCGTGCCGAACGACGGACGACCCGTTCGGTGATGCCGCCCCAGGCGCGTTCCTCGGCCAACTCGACCAGCCCGTGGACCTCCAACGTCTTCAGGTGGTAGTTCACCTTCTGTCGGGTCGACCCGATCGCCGCGGCGACCGTGGCTGCGGACCCCGGTTCGGTCAAGGCGTCGAGGATCGCGGCCCGGATCGGATCGAGCGCCGCTTCCACGGCGGCAGGGTCGGCGAGCACACGAACGTCGTCCACGGAGCCCAACGTACGTCTAGACAAGATTATTTGTCAAGAGCTTCGTCAGTGGACCAACACCTCGACGAGTCCGACCGGGTTGGCGAGGGCCGGCAGGTGGCCCGCGGAGACGTGCTCCGGCTCCACGCCGAGACGGTCGCGAATCAGGCGGTCCATGAAGGCAACAGGGAAGAAGCGATCGCCCGTCGCCGCGATTCCCCGAGTCCGGATGGAGGGCAGGGCGGTCAGTGGGAACGGATCGGCCATGATGCGATCGGTCTGGCGGATGTCGCCCCGCCCCAACGCCTCCTCCAGCACCGCCGGAGGTAGGTCGTGGAGGAAGTGCTCCATGACGTCCATCTCCCGGTCGCCCCACACGTCCTCGAAGCCGCTCGTGACCCACCAGTCGCCGGCGGTCTCGCCCGCCTTCGGGATCATTGCAGCGACGAAGATCAGCTGGGCGGCACCGAGGCGCTCGGCGACCACGGGGGCGGTGAACCCACCGAGTGACTGCCCCACGACGACGGCGTCGCCGTCTGGAGTACCGACAGCATCGAGCGCGGCGGCGACGTAGGCGTCGAGTCCGGCGTGCGGGTCGCCAGCGGGCAGCTCGACCGCGACGGCGCGATGCCCGACGGACTCGAGCAGCGGGACGACGCGATGCCAGTACCAGGCGTCCCCACCCGCACCCGGGATGAGCACGAAGGTGGTCATGAAGACGTCGACGAACAGCCGGCTGGCGCCCCTCGCCACGCCGGGTCTCGGCCGAGCACGGCCGCCAGCCGGTCAACGGGTCCGGCGTCGTCGGCCGCCTCCACGGGACGCCCGAATGCCACATCGGTGCCCACGGGTCGCTCCTCACCCGGTTGCGGACCCATCGTCTCGATGCAGACGGCGACGTCGGAGTCGTCGGCGTGGAAGTCCTGACCGGTCGCCCGTGCGAGATCCCAGCCACCCGGCGGCGCCCCGGTCGATGGGGTCTTGGTCGATGGGGTCGTGGTCGATGGGGTCTCGGCCGCTGCGTCCGTGAACGCCAGGGCCAGGCCCTCGACGTGGTCGAGCAGGTCGCCCACCGAGTACTCGGGGCGCGGGGTCGGTAGCGCGAGGTGGTCGTCGCTCAAGGCGGCGATCACCGCGGCAGTGGCTTGCGTCGCTGGTCGTAGGTCGATCATCGAATGCTCCTCGTGGACGCGATGGTGCCGAGTAGCGACGACGCGGTGATGGCGAAGTCATCGGCCGACGTCGCGGACGATTCCTGTTCGGGTGGGGACGGCTCGGTGGATCGGGGGATGCGTCGTGTCTCCATCAGCGGATGGCGGTCGGGGTCGGTGAGGTGGCCGGCGTGGTCGAGGCCCGCGGGCCACCGCGCGAACAGCGAGGTACGGATTGCGTCGGCCGCCGGACCGGTCGACGCGAACACGGCTCCTGCCCACGTCAGCGTTGCGGCCCCCGAGCCCCACGAGCCGCCGCCGTGGGAGCCGAGCGGTGCAGCCGAGCGCTCTGATCATCTCGGCCAGCTGGCGCTGGCCTCCCGCTTGCCGCCTCGCGACGTCGTTCGCCCAGGACTCGCCACGATTGCGCATGGACGCCTTCGATGGCCACTTCCACGGCTGCTGGCACGCCATTGGCAACGACGGCGTGGGGGCCCGAGCCCCCGACCGAGCTCAGGGCAGGCAGATCTCGGCGTCGATCTCGATCTCGACCCGCCGGTTCAGCTGACCGGCCCCGGCGAGAAACGCACCGGTGGCATCGACGTCGATCACGGCGAGCTCGGTGTCGCCGCGACCCTCGGTCCGCAGGTCCCAGCCCTCGACCCCGGCGTCGGCGGCCCAGACCGAGAACCAGTCGGCCACGGCGGCCGCCCGATCGAGCGACAGCTGACGGTTCGCCTCGGCCGAGCCCCGCGAATCGGTGTGGCCGACGAAGGTCAGGGCGACGTCGTCGTACGTGTCGGCCAGATCGGTCGCCAGCCCGCCGAGCACCGGCTCCGCCTCGGCGCGGAGCTCGGCGCTGCCGGTGTCGAACAGCACATCGCCGGGGATCGGGATCGGTTCGCACACGATGCGTTCGGGCACGACGAGCTCATCGGCACCCGGCAGCCGCCACAGCTCGGCGACCTGCGTACCGCGGGTGATCAGCACGTGCCCCCCGTCGGGAGTGAACGTCACCGACAGCGGCTGTTCCGAGGCCGTTGCGTCGAAGGTCTCGTCGAACGTGTAGCGCAGCTCGCCGACGACCGGATCCCAGATCGTGGTGCCGAGCCGCGAGGCGACCGCCAACATCGAACCGTCGGGCGACCACGAGAGATCGCGGACCCTGGTGAGCACCTCGAACTCGGCGATCGGCGTCGCCGCCGGGTCGACCAGATCGGCGAGCTCGACGACCCGGACATGCTGCGACCCGTCGACGCGGACGGCCGCCGCGACGAGCGAACCATCGGGAGAGATCCGCAGCAACGAGGTGTTGCCGCCCTCGCCGTCGAGCTCGAGCTCGCCCAGCAGCTGAAGACTCGTGAGATCCCAGACACGGGCGAGGAGATCGTTGTGGGTCGACACGAGCAGCGAGCCGTCGGGTGCGACCTCGAGTGCGAGGACGCCGCGGGTCACCGGGCTCGGGGCCTCGATGTCGGGAGCCGGCAGGACCGCACGCTCGACCACGGCGAACGTGCCGGCGGCCGCATCGGCGACAGCGTCGTACACGACGACCTCACCCGAGCGGTCGGCCACGACGAGCAGGGAGTCGGCAGCCAGGGCCACCCTGGTCTCGTTGCCCCCGGGGAGCACCTCGACGACGCCCCCATCGGCACCCGACACGACGGCGTGCTGCACATGGAGTCCGGCGATCAGGAACGCACCATCGGCGCTGTGCACGAGATCGTCGGGGAAGCCGACACCCACCTCGGTGTAGACCACGGCATCGACCATCACACCGTCGGCGAGCTGGTGGACATAGGTGACATCGCCGGCGAGCGCCACGTGCACACCGTCGGGATGCATCGCGACCCGGTCGATGCGCTCCTCGTACCCGACGCTCCAGAGCACCTCCGGCTCCCCCACCGGTGCGGGCTCGGGCTCCGGTTCGGGTTCGGGTTCGGGTTCGACCGCCGCCTCGGTCGTCGTCGGTGCCGGCTCGGGCGCCGCCTCGGTGGCGGTGGTCACGGGGGGCTCGGTGGCGGGTGCTGCCGTGGTGACCGGAGGGTCGGTCGCCGGGGCCGCATCGTCACCTCCCCCGCAGGCGGCGAGCACCAATCCGGCCGCCGCCACCAGGGCGAGCACGCGCCGGGGCGCGCCGACCCTGCTCCGTCCGACGGTAGCTGACATGTGAGCCTCCTTCGTCTCCGCCTCCTTCGACCGTAACGAAGCCCCCGCCGCGGGCCGACAGGAGTCGGTCACCGGCGCATGGGGTCGAAGGTCCCGATCGGGTTGCGCTCTGCGACCGCGTTCGCGCCGTGAGGTCCGAACCGCGAGTCGGCGTCACGCGCGCACGGCGATGCCGCCGCCGAGCACACAGCGGTCGTCGAGGTCGTACGACACGACGCTCTGACCGGGCGCCACCCGCCGCTGGGGATCGGCATCGCCGCCGACCACCACCGTCGGGCGGTCGAATCGCTGAGATCCACCTCGACGACGTACCGCTTCTCACCGCCACCGGGCAGGCCGAGACCGCGCCGCTGCCCGATCGTCACGAGCTCGACCGCATCGACCTCGCCGACCGGTGTACCAGAGGTGTCGACCACCGCCGCCCGCCGGTCGACTCTGGCGAGGCGCGGGTCTCGGCGGCCGGGGGCAGCGTGACGTTGCCGGTGATCATGATGATGCCGGCGAGGATGGTCCACAACGCGAACGCCGAGAAACCGATGAACGCCAACATGCCGGCGCCGGCACCGAGCGATGCGGCGTCGACATCGTCCTACGCCCCGAACGGCACGTATCTCTAGTCCGGTTTGGGGGCACGCGTACACGGGTGATCGGCAGTGCGTTGTGTGGCAGAGGCTCGCACTGTGAAGCGACCGCATGGTTGCCCGAGACAGGATCGCTCCTCAGCCCGAAACGGTATCGTTCACATGCCCGAAATGGTAGCGTTCAATCTCGTGTTGGACACGATACGGGCAACGGACTACCAGCGTAGGACGCTCGACGGGGAGCTCGACGAGATGGTTTCCGGGGGTGCTGCCGCAATCGCGATCGAGGGGGCGAAGGCTGTCGGGAAGAGCGCGACCGCACTCGAACGTGTCGACACCGCGTTCTTACTCGAGGAACCCGTCACCCGCCAGCTCGTCGAAGCCGACCCGGGCCGGATCGTCACCGGCGGGCCGGTGCTGATCGACGAGTGGCACCACCTGCCGGCGACGTGGGACGTGGTGCGCCGCGCCATCGACGCCGGCGCCGCCCCCGGCCAGTTCCTGCTCACCGGGTCGGCGTCCGCGCTGAACCCCGGCACCCACAGCGGCGCTGGCCGGATCGTCACCGTCCGGATGCGTCCGATGACGCTGTGCGAGCGGGGCGTGGGCACGCCGAGCGTGTCGCTCGCTGCACTGCTCACCGGTGAGCGACCCCCGATCAACGGTGACACCGACGTCGGCCTGGAGCAGTACGTCGACGAGATCGTCCGCTCCGGATTTCCCGCGGTCCGCGCCGCATCGGACCGGCTGCGTCGGGCGCAGCTGCGCGGGTACGTCGACCGCGTCATCGACCGCGACTTCCCTGACATGATGGGTCGCAGGGTTCGGAACTCGGCGGCCTTGCGCCGCTGGCTCCGCGCGTACGCGGCGGCGACTGCGACGGTCACGTCATACGAGCGGATTCGCGACGCAGCCACCTCCGGTGAAGGCGACAAGCCGGCGAAGACGACGACGCAGCCCTACCGGGACATTCTCGAAGCCCTGTACGTCCTCGATCCCGTCGCGGCGTGGCTGCCGACGAACAACCACATCAACGAACTCGCCAGCGCCCCCAAGCACCATCTCGCCGACCCGGCGCTCGCCGCCTCCCTGCTCGGTCTCGGCGTCGGGGCGCTGCTGCAGGGCGACCAGGGGTCGGTGTCGATTCCCCGGGACGGCACGTTCCTCGGCGCGTTGTTCGAGTCCCTCGTGACACTGAGCGTGCGAGTCTTCGCCCAGGCCGCCGAGGCGGCCGTTGGGCATCTACGGACCCACCGCGGTGACCACGAGATCGACCTGATCGTCGAACGCGACGACCGCAAGATCGTCGCGGTGGAGACCAAGCTCTCTGCCACCGTCGACGATGACGACATCACCCATCTGCGCTGGCTGCGCGAGGAACTCCGCGACGACCTCCTCGACGCTGTGGTCGTGACGACCGGGCCGCACGCCTACCGACGGCCCGACGGGATCGCCGTCGTTCCCGCCGCCCTGCTCGGCCCGTAGCGTCCCCCGAACGCCTGGAAGATCACGGGTCGCCACAAGCCGTACCGAGCACGCTCAGTGCCCGACCGACCGACGACTCGCTCGTCGCCAATCCGACGCCTCGCCCCGCTCCAGGAGGTGCGCCTGCGCACCCGTATCGGTACAACCACGCGTCCGCGTGCCCCGAAACGCCAGCTTGCTGTCGATGTTGTCGCCGGGCATCCCGCACGCACGGACCGCCTACGGTGGAGTGATGCCGCACTAGGTGCCCCGAGTCTCGGCTGAACGCGTCGAGCAGTTGCGTCGCTGGCATGAAGACGTGTCCTCAGAACTCCACGCACGCCCCACTGCCGACATCGAGTATCTGGGCCTACAGCTACGCGTCCCACAGGGCGTGTTCGCTCCGACGCCCACATCCGACCTCCTCGGCAACCTCGTGACCGATCATGCGACCCCTGGCCTGCGGGTGCTCGACATGGGCTGCGGGGCCGGGGCCAACGCCATCCTCGCTGCCAGGACCGGCGCCACCGTGCTCGGGGTCGACGTGAACCCCGCAGCCGTAGAAGCTTCGCGGGCAAACGCCGCTCGCAGCGGCGTCGCTGATGGCACGGATTTCGCCGTCAGTGATCTGTTCGATGCTGTCGAGGCCGACTTCGACCTCGTGGTGATCGATCCGCCGTTTCGTTGGTTCTCACCGCGCACGATGCTCGAACGTGCCTTCACGGACGAGAACTATGCGACCCTCACCGCGTTCCTTCATGACGTGCCGGGCCGGCTGCGACCGGGCGGAGCGGTGCTCCTGTTCTTCGGCACGAGCGGTGACGTCGAGTATCTCGATGAGCGCATCAGCGCCAACGGACTGCTGAGCGCCACGGTGGCCGAGCGGACCATCACCGTGAGAGGCGAGCTGACGACATACTTCGTCCGACGTCTGACGATCAGCTGAGCAGAGTCCCAGTCGAGCCTGCCGGATCGACGACAGTCCGGCCGATCCAGAGTGTCCCCGACCGCCGCGTCGGGCGTCAGCCGAGCCCGATCTGAGTGGCGACTGGCCGCGTCGCGGACTCGTAGTAGACCAGGCGTCGTGTTCGAGCGTCAGGAGTTGCCCTCATCGGTCCGGTACGGTCCTCTGGGTTCGGTGTGGACGATCTACCAGTTGCCGAATGGACGCCGGTGTGTCGTGACATTCGCCAACCGCGGTTCTGATGCTCTCACTCCGATCCGGAACGATCGTGGGGAGCTGTGGATCGGTCACCTCCTGCGAGACGACACCGAGCCGGCCCACTTCGACGACTGGGAGCGCGAATGGGTGCCAGCGGAGCTTCTGCGACCGGTGGGCGAGCTGAACTGACCGGTTCGATCCGGGTCGCTCGCAACGCACCGGAGCGTCACCAATCGCCGGGTCGACGACGTTGGCTTCATGGGATGTGACGATGGTTTCAGGGGTCGAGGAGCTGTTGGTAGAAGTGCTCGGGGTCGTCGAGGAATCGCCGCCACAGTGACGTCGCGGCGAGTTCATCGAACGCCACCGGGGTGATCCCCTGGTCGTCGAGTTCGTAGACCGTGGCACCCGGATAGGCGAGCAGGAACGGTGAGTGCGTCGCGATGATGAACTGGCCACCGACCTCGACCGACTCTGCGATCAAACGTGCGAGCACCATCTGGCCATGGATAGACAGCGCAGCCTCGGGCTCGTCCAACACGTACAGGCCCGGACGCAGGAACCGGCCGAGCGCGAGGTCGAGGAACGACTCACCATGCGAGACCTCGTGCAGATCACCGAACCCACCCCGCAGATCGCCGTCGCGCTGCACGTGCGTCGCCATCGCATAGAACGACTCCGCCCGCAGGAACCAGCCCCACTCGTGTTGTCCGCGCCACCGCAACGACAGGTGATGGTGCAGATCGCTGTGGGTGTGCTCGGTGGCGAACCGCAGGTTCCGGCTGCCGCCTTCAGGGTTGAACCCGGCAGCCACGGCGATCGCCTCGACGAGGGTCGACTTACCGGACCCGTTGTCACCCGACAGCACCGTCACCGAAGCCGACAGATCGACCTCGCCGAGGCCGCGCACCACGGCGAGGTCGAACGGGTGACCGTCGCTCGGAGCATCAGGATCGACCACCGCACGCAACAACCGCGCCCGGCGACGCTGGCTCACCACGTGGCCGACACCGAGTCGGACACCGGGGTCGAACGCTGCTGCAACATCGGCTCGGCCCGCGGCCGACCACCGCACTTCGGCGACCTCGGTGGCACCACGCGACTCACCGCGTGAGATTCGTCCGTGGCCTGGCCCGTACGACACGACCGTTCGGACTCGGCACGAGCCAGACGGTCGCGAGAACCACGAACAGGAACGCACCTGCGAACAGACCGATCGGGTACCAGATTCCCGTCACCCCGATCGCGTCGAGCACCGGTGGCACGACGAACCAGGACAGCAGACCGACGAACACGGCCGACAGCTTCCACGATCCCCACCTGGATGTGCGTGCCGACTGCTCCACCACCACCTCCACGCTACCGAAGCCGGAAGACAGGCCTGTCGAGATCCGGCACCACCGACGACACGGAGACCATGGGTGCAGTGTCCCGACGCTGGGTCCTCGTCGATCGTCGGCCCGCGCCGTCGATGTGGTCGGTCATGATTGGGGTCGATGCCGGATCCGATCTTCGCCAAGGCGCGCCTGGCGGCGGTGTACGACGTGTTGGAGGACCACCGTCGCGATCTCGACCTCTATGTCGCGCGGTGTCGAGTCCGAGACCATCTCGACACCATCGGCGCGGTTTCGCGATCGCGCAGAGATCGAAGCCAGCCTCGACACCGCGGGCTTCGCCCTCCAGGCCGTCCGTGACGCCCCCGACCGACCGGGCCTCGAGCACGTCTACCTGGCCCGAAGCACGCCCACGATGTGATCCAGGCCGCCGCGTGCCGCCATCGACGGGGCCGACAGCCTTCGCATCCGTCAGCTTCCGGCCGAGTCAGCCGACCGACAGATCAGGTGGGGACGGGCGTGGCGGGGGTGTGGTGCGGTTGGCTGGGTTCGTCCACGCGTTGACGATGGATCGGGCGCGGGCGTGTCGCCGGCTGGCCGGTGTGTCGCCGACGGTGGAGTCGGGCGGGGGTTCGGGGGTGGGGTTGAGTTCGGCGTGACGGACGATGGCGGGTTGGTCGATCCAGTCGCTGGTGATGCTGCGTTCGAAGACGTCGACGGGGGTCGACTCGGTGGTGGTGGGGAGCCAGGCGTGGTTGGTGTGGCGGCCGCGGGTCTTGCCGCCGACGCCGCCGGACGCCTGCAGGCGCTGGTACAGCCGGTCGAGATCGGACGGTCTCAGCTTCTTCAGCGGCCTCGACCCGATGTGCGGGAGCAGGTTCCGGTCGATCACACCGCGCGTCTCCTTGACGGTCTTCGGGGAGAAGTCACGGGACGCCATCTCGAGCCAGGCCTCCAGCAGCTCGCCCACCGTGGCGTTGGTCGTGACCGACAGCCCGCGTTCGACCTCGGTGATCATCTCGCCAGTCGGCGCTGGGCCTCCCGCTTGCCGCCTCGCGACGTCTTGGTCGCGTAGCGCTGCTTCCCGGTCACCGGGTCGGTCCCCAGAACACGCGGAGTTCCCAGGACTCGCCACGCTTGCGCATGAACCCCTTCATCGGCGTTTCTCCAATCTCCACATTGGTACGCCATTGGCTACGAGGGGTGAAAACCAGAAGAGGCACTCCGGAGAGTGCCTCTGACCTGGTCTTTCTTTGGCAGCCCGTACGGGATTCGAACCCGTGCCGCCACCTTGAGAGGGTGGTGTCCTAGGCCACTAGACGAACGGGCCAAGTAGCGACCGGTGACGATACCAGCGCGGAACGACCCGCCCAAC
>SKSP01000279.1 GCA_007122945.1 Ilumatobacteraceae bacterium
CCCGAGCCGAGTACGCGGACTTCGTCGTGGCGACTGGAGCGTGACACGTGCGGGTTCGGCTCATCGCAACACCGTCCGCTGTGGTTTGCCCACCAGCTCCTGCACCTGGGAGATGGTGGCCGGCACCGGCTGAGGAAATCGGTCGGGAACGGTATCGCGGCGTGGTCCAAAGAGGGTGTTGCCGTGGTGAGGGTGCTGTGTCCGGGGGCGGGTTGCCGACGGGCGGGGACCGTCACCGAACGCCGAGTCCCGGCCGACAGCACCTCTCGCCCGGCCGTGCTCGTCGGGGGCGCGCACCCCTGGAGTAGCGTTGGTGGGACAACGTCTTGTTCGTTGCGTCGATGCCGTCGGGGCATCCGGGTTCAGTGATCACTGTCCGAGGAGGTTCCGTCGGAGGTTCCGTCGTGGCGGTGACCGACGCTGAGCGGCATCATCTGTACGAAGTCCTGAAGTCCCATCTTGGAGCGGCATCTGCCGACACGCTCATGAACTTGATCCCACCAGCCGGTTGGGCCGACCTGGCCACGAAGGCCGATCTCGCCGCGACCAAGGCGGATCTCTCCGCGGAGATCGCTGGGTTGCGCGGTGAGATGACGGCCGGGTTCGCCGAGGTGCGGACCGAGCTCGCCGAGGTTCGTGGTGAGTTGAAGGCCGAGATCGCCGGGCTGCGGGCTGACATGGCCGAGGACCTCGCGTCGGTGCGTTCCGACCTGTTGCGCACGTTCGGGACGTGGTTGTTCGCGAGCCAGGCCGGGGTCATCGCGGCGGTCGCGGTGCTGTTCAGCATCTTGCGCTGACCGTCGTGACGGCGCCAGGCGCCGGTACTTCCGCGTGCGGTGTTCTCGTCGACGGATCGATCGTCGCTGCGATCCGACTCTGTGGCGGTGGCCGATGTGCCGGAGATCGCGGGCTGCGAGCGTGCCGGTGAGCACCACCGAGGTGGCGAGCGCGGCGAGCGTCCAGTTCGGCGCGGGTTGGAATCGGCGACGGATGACCGTGCGCCGTGCCCGTTGCGCCGTCCCTGACGTCTGTTGCTCTGACGTCTGTTGCTCGTGTTGCTCGACGTGGGCGAGCTCGTGGGCGAGCAACTCCATCCCCGGGCCGGTCGACGGTCCGTACTCGCCGGCGCCGAAGCCGACGTCGTGTCCGACGGTGAACGCCCGGGCGTCGATGTCGCGACTGATCGGGCCGGCCGCAGCGTCGGTGTGAACGCGCACCTTCGACAGGTCGCTGCTGAACGCGGGTCGGATGCGGTCGCGGGCCGAGGCGTCCCCGACCGCCCCCGAGCGACCGCTGGATGTGCGTTGGGTCAGGCCAGGACTCAGCGGACCGCCAGCCTCGGGCGTGCCGTCGTCTGTCGTGCCGTCGTCGGGCGTGCCGTCGTCGGTCGTGGCGGTTCGTTCGTGGGCGTCGAGCCAATGAGTGCGGAAAAATGTTCGATAGGAGTTGCATGTATGTTCGTACTCCGCTAGGGTGTGCGTACCGACCTCCCCTTCGACCGATTGTGGTCCGTGTACCGATCGATGATTCACGAAGGGTGTACTGCTCATGGCCGTCGCCGATGCTGCGAACGACGTCTCCACGAACGAACCTGCCGATGAGGCCGCCGGCGAGGCGGGGCCCGACGTGGGAGCGACGCGTGTGAGCGAGGTGCACGCAGCGGTGGATCTGCTGGCCCAGGTCGATCTGAGGCGATGCCGTGATGGTGATCTCGAGACGTTGCGGGGGGCGTCACAGCGCCTGCGGGGGTTCGCGGCGGCGGCCGATGCGCGGATAGCGCGACGGGCGCAGGAGCTGTTGGACGGGTGGCTCGGTGGCGACGGTGATGGTGACGGTGGCGGTGCCGGTGACGATGGCGATGGTGCCGGTGGTGCTGGAGACGATGGTGCCGGTGGGGCTGGCGGTGACGGCGGTGGTCCCGGTGGTCGTGGTGGTCCCGGTGGTCCTGGTGGTCCTGGTGGTGACGAAGGCGGTGCCGGTGGGGCTGGTGGTGGGGCACCCGGCGACGGTGGTGCTGGAGACGGTGGTGCTGGTCGTGCTGGTGGTGCCGGTGACGGCAGCGGGTTCGGGGACACGAAGGATCGTCGGTCACCCGAGGAGATCGAACGGGATCGGATGCGCGGGCAGGCCGGCGCGGTGTTGCCGTCGTTCGAGGCGGCGTTGGAGGCCGGTGAGATCGATGCCGCCCACGTCGATGCGGTGGGGGTGGCGTTGGCTCGGCTCACCGAAGAGGTGGTTCGTGCCGAGTTCGTGGCTCGCGAGGCGGAGCTCCTGGGCTACGCGAAGGTGGAGACCCCGCCACGGTTCCGGCGGCGCTGCCAGGACCTGGCGCGGCGGCTGTTGCGGGACCACGGCCTGGCCGAGGAGCGCAAGAAGAAGCAGGCCGCTCGGATCCGGCAGTGGTGGGATCCCCGCGCCGGGGTCGGTCACTTCCATCTGACGTTGGATGCCGAGTCGTGGGCGAAGCTCGACGAGGCCGTGCAGGCGCACCTGTCGACGGTGTTGGGCCGCGACGAGAACCGGGGCCGGCCGTTCGAGGAGGTGCGCGTCGACGCGTTCATGGAGCTCGTCGCCTCGTCCTCGGCGCTGGAGACCCGGGTGCCGGAGATCTCGGTGCTGATCGATTGGGAGACGCTGCTCAGCGGCGTGTTCGGCGAGACGAGCGTGTCCGAGTCCGCTTCGGGGGTGCCGTTGACGCCCGCCGCAGTGCGTCGGATGGCGTGCGACGGGCGGATCCTGCCGATCGTGCTCGGCGGCGACGGGGTCCCGTTGGACGTCGGGCGGAGCAACCGGTTGGCGACCCCGGCGCAGCGCCGGGCATTGGCGGCGATGTACCGCACGTGCGCCCATCCGGAGTGCACCCGACCGTTCGCGTGGTGCAAGATCCACCACATCCGCTGGTGGGACCTCGGCGGGCTCACGGATCTCGACAATCTCGTGCCGTTGTGCGAGCACCATCACCACCAGGTGCACGAGGGCGGCTGGACGCTGACGATGACCACCGACCGGGTGCTGACCTGGACCACCCCCGGCGGCACCGTGTGGTTCTCGGGCAACACGTGTGACCGGCCGCCCGTCGACTGGAGCGAGGGGCCCACGGCGGGTCCCGTCGATGTCGCCGGCGGCGGCACCGGGCCCGACGGCCACGGCGAACCGACGATGGCGAGCGGCCGGAACGCCGACGCCGACGCCGACGCCGCCACCACGACTGCGGCCGCCACCGAGGCGACCGCGTCGGGTGCGACCGCGGCGGCGATGACCGGTGCTCGACGACGCCGACACTCGCGAAGCGCCCGGCGGCCGGGCACGACCCTGTTCGACCACGACACCGAACCCGCCGGACCCTGACCGATCCCGGTGCGGTCGACCTCGCCCTGCGTCACGTCGTCGGCGAGCCCATCGGCCTCGACGAGGCCCGAGCGATCCAACGGCGCGGGCTGGAGGCGAGAGCGACGATGCTGCCCACGACGCCGGCCGACCACGAACTGGCCGCATCGATGTACCGCTCCTGTCGAACCCAGGGCGACACCGTCCGCAGACTCGTCGACCGCCTGATCGGCGCCGTCGCCGGTCGGGCCGGGGCCGAGGTCCTCCACGCTGGAGTAGCGTTGGTGGGACGACGTTCGTTCGTTGCGTCGATGCCGTCGGGGCATCCGGGTTCGGTCATCACTGTCCGAGGAGGTTCCGTCGGAGGTTCCGTCGTGGTGGTGACCGACGCCGAGCGGCATCATCTGTACGAAGTTCGCAAGTCCCAGCTGGGAGCGGCATCGGCCGACACGCTCATGAAGTCGATCCCACCTACCGGTTGGGCCGACCTGGCCACCAAGGCGGATCTCACCACTGAGATCGCCGGGTTGCGTAGCGAGATGAAGGCGGAGATCGCCGAGTCGCGTCGCGACGTGGTGACCCAGATCGAGGCGGTGCGTTCCGAGGTGACCCGCACGTTCGGGACGTGGTTGCTCGCCAGCCAGGCCGCGGTGATCGCAGCGGTGGCGGCGATCGTGACCGTCCTGGGTTGACGAGCAGCCATGGCTGTGTCTCGAACGGGCGCGCTCGATCCCTCAGTGGAAGATGGAGGGGTCGAGGAACTGTCGACCGAGGAACGTCGAGCGTTGCTGCGCCGTGAGCCGGGCGTGGTCGCACACCTCGTCCCAGGCGTCACGCACCACGTGGATCTGGGCGTCGACGATCGCGCGGGCGTCGGCCGGGTCGAGGTGATACACGTCGGCGGCCTCGACGAGCGACGCGATCCGTGCGGCACGCTGACCTTGCCGGCCGTAGGCCATCGCCTGGTTCGCGTCGCCGCCCGTGCGCGCTTGGGGGCAGATGTCGTAGGCGGGCGTGAGCTCCAGGCCGTCGTCGTCGACGAACGCAGCATGGTTGCGCCCGTGGTCGTCGGTGTTGCCGCACAAGATGTTGAACGAGATGCGCCCGAACAGCTCGCGCAGCGTGGCGTCGGGCCGTGCGAACGAGCGGCGGATCCCGTCCGCGAGATCGTGATAGGTGGCGTAGCGGCCACCGGGGAACGAGCTCAGGCCGAGGACCGTCAGCGCGGACACCACCCGGCGTCGGCGGCCGCCTCCCGGCCGGTCGAACCGTTCGACCAGGAGTGCATGTCGCCGGTGGGCCTCGACCAACGAGACCGGGGCGACGTCCAGGCCGCAGCGACGGGCCAGCGTCATCGCCACGAACTCGCCCTGCACGACCGGGTACGTGTCGGTGGACGACGAGAACTTGGCGACGAGGCCGCGCCCTCCGTCGGCGACCAGCGCTTTGGGTCGTGCGCCGCCGATCGACGTGCCGTGCAGCAACGCCGCGGTGAGCCGCTCGTCGAGCGGTTCGCCGTCCTCGAAGCGGCGGGCGGCGGCGGCGAGCTCGTCCAGCGACGGCGCGTCGGCCTCCCTCCGGACGTACTCGGTGCTCGACAGCTGGAAGTCGAGCGCTCCGATCCGGTCCGAGCCCGACGCCACCAGGTAGGTGAGCTCCGGAAGCTCGGCGAAGCCCACGCCGAGCCGATGGTTCACGAGCCGTCGGCCCCACGAGTCGGGCATCGCATCGTCGATGCACAACGGCAACCCATCGCCGTCGAGAGGCTCGAGAGGGGGTGTGCCCGTCAACGGGAGCTCCGGCTCGAACACGGGAACGGCATCGGGCCGGGCCTTGTAGGACCGGGCGTACGTGAACGTGATCGGGCTCCCCTGGTCGAGACGTCCGCAGACCACCGGCTCGGTGGCGTCGGGGAGCCAGATCCAGACGAAGACACGCTCCGGTGGCCGCGCCGACAACTCAGCCGACGGATCAGAAGTCGTCATCGACGACCTGCCTGGGGCGACGGGCGCTCGCCGGCAACAACGCGAGCTCGGTCCGCTTGTGCGCGGCGTACCGGTTCCGGGCGTCGTCGTCGGCGAACAGCGGCACACCCACGAGGGTCGCGGCCTCGAAGTACGTCCCGATGGCGACCGAGGGATCTCCGCGCTCGACCTTGGCGATCGTCGGCCTCGAGACCCCGACGCGCTCCGCCAGCTCGGCGACCGTCCACCGACGCTGCAGCCGCCCCGCACGGACGGCCCAGCCCAACACCTCGAGCGCCTCCCGCGAGGCGGGTGACAGCCGAGACGCCTTCATGCCAAGCAAAGATATCAGAGAACGGCTTTATGACAAGTATTGTTTACTGCTGGGAGTTGCCTTCGGTGATCGGCTCGTAGACGGCTGCGAGCAGGTCGGTCACCGGGGTGCCGCGGACGTCGGCCGCGAGCGGTTCCATCCGGAGCAACACCCGGTGGGGCGGGTCCGGCGGCTCGGTCAGCGGCGGCTCGCCGGCGGCCGGCGGTGCGTCGCTCGATCGCTCGTCGTCGGGTTGCCCGTCGTTCGCCGCGGGCACGAGCGGCCACCACGGCGCCACCTCTCGGTCGTGCGCTGCCGTGGCGCGCGCACGCAGCGGGCCCAACACGTCGTCTTGCGTGCGTCCCCGCCACAGCAACAGCTTCCAAGGGTCGCCGTCGAGTTGTTCGGCGTACACGTACATCACGGCGGCGATGTGCTTGCACGGGTTCTCCCAGTCGGGACAGTTGCAGTTGGCGCGCACGTCGCCCCACGTGGCCGGGAACAGCGGCACCCCGGCGTCGGTGAACACGTCGTCGAGCTCGACCGGGACCTCTCCGGCCAGCAACCGGGCCGCGAAGCCGACCCGCGCCGCGAACGCGTCGTCCACCTTGCGCCATTGTCTCGGCGACGGTTCCGCCGACCGCACGGTCACCAGGTAGGGGGTGCGGCGCGATCCCTGCACCTGGGCCGCGATCAGCCCGGGGGTGACGTCGAGCGACATCACCTGGCCACTTCGGGCGTAGCGCCGTCCGCGCTGCATGCGGGCCCCGAGCCCGTACGACTCGAGCACGTCGACGAACCGCTTCGACCACCACGAGTCGGCGATCGGGCCGCGTCGTTTCGCCACCTTCAAACCGCCCTCGACCGGCAACGGCTTCGATGCTGGGTACTTCTGCCACGGGTCGTCCCATCGTCGCGTCGGCATCACCCGACCTCCCTCACTCGGTTTCCAGCACTCGGTGTCCCGCACTCGGCGTCCCGCACTCGGTGTCCCGCACTCGGTGTCCCGCACTCGGCGTCTCTCACTCGGCGTCTCTCACTCGGCGTCTCTCACTCGGCGTCTCTCACTCGGCATCCCTCACTCGGTGTCCGTCGCCCGGAGCTCGATGACGTCGCGCAGCTCGTCGGTCGACAGCTCGGTCAGCCACTGCTCGCCGTCGCCGACCACCCGCTCGGCGAGCGCCCGCTTGTCGGCGATCATCGCGTCGATGCGCTCCTCGATCGTGCCCGACGACACCAACTTGTGGACGTGCACCGTGCGACGCTGCCCGATCCGGTAAGCGCGGTCGGTGGCTTGATCCTCCACCGCCGGGTTCCACCAGCGATCGAGGTGGATCACGTGCTGGGCGGCGGTCAGGTTCAACCCGGTGCCGCCCGCCTTCAACGACAACAAGAACAGCGGCGGGCCGTCGGCGTCGGCGAAGCTGGCCACGATCTTGTCGCGACGCGCGCGCGAGACGCCTCCGTGCAGCCACAGCGGCTCCACCCCGAACCGGCGGGCGAGATGGCCGCGCAGCAGTTCGCCCCACTGCGTGTACTGGGTGAAGCACAGCACCTTGTCGCCCGCGGCGAGGATCTCGTCGAGCAACTCCTCGACCCGCGTCAGCTTGCCCGACCGGTTCGGGAGCGCCGACCCGTCGCCCAACAGGTGCGCCGGGTGGTTGCACACCTGCTTCAGCTTGGTGATTCCCGCGAGCACGAGACCTCGCCGCTCGATGCCCTCCACACCGTCGGCCGCATCGAGCAGATCGGCCACGACCGCCTGGTACAGCGTCGCCTGCTCGCGCGTCAGCGGGCAGCGTTCGGTCTGCTCGATCTTGTCGGGCAGGTCGGCGATGATCGTCCGGTCGCTCTTCAACCGCCGCAGCACGAACGGCGTCGTGATCCGACGCAACAGCGCGGCGGCGTCGGGATCCTGGTCGCGTTCGATCGGGCCCGCGAACCGTCGCTTGAACGAGGTGAGCGAGCCGAGCAGGCCCGGGTTGAGCACGTGCATCAACGACCACAGCTCCGACAGCCGGTTCTCCACCGGGGTGCCGGTGAGCGCGATCCGGCGGCCGGCACGCAGCCGTGCCACGGCTCGGGCCTGGGCGGTGCCAGAGTTCTTCACCTGCTGGGCCTCGTCGAGCGCCACGCGAGCGAATGGCGTCGTCTCGAGCAGCTCGACGTCGCGCACCACCACGCCGTAGGTGGTCAGCACCACGTCGTGGTCCGCGGCGAGCTCGGCGAACCCGTCGTCGCGGCAGCGGTCGGCGCCGTGGTGCACGAGCACCGAGAGGTGCGGTGCGAACCGCTCGAGCTCGTTGCGCCAGTTGCCGAGCACCGACACGGGGCACACCACCAGCGTCGGGCCCTTCGCCGGGTCGGCCAACACGGTCGCGATCAGCTGGGCGGTCTTGCCGAGCCCCATGTCGTCGGCCAGGCACGCGCCGAGGCCGAGCCGGCCGAGGAACGCCAACCAGCCGACGCCACGCTGCTGGTACTCGCGAAGTTCGCCGCAGAAGTCGTCCGGCGTCGGCACCGGGCTCACCGTGGAGTGCAGCGCACCGTCGAGCAGCTCGCCGAGCGGACCGTCGGCCACCACCCCGACAACTGCGACGTCGTCGGGCGTCCCCAACGTGTCGAGACCGAGACCGGCCCGCAGCAGCTCGGCGCCGGTCGCCTCGTGCCGGGTGCCGACTCGGTCGAGGATCGCGGCGATCTCCGACGGGTCGACGAGGACCCACTCGCCGCGGACGCGCACCAGGGCCCGCTTCGCCTCGGCCGCCGACGCCAACGCCGCCAGATCCGCCTTCGTGAGGCGTCGTTCGCCGAGTGCCGCCTCCCACCGGAACGACACCAGCTGGTCGAGCGAGAACCCCGCCTCGGTCACGGCGCCGTCGCTCGACGACGAGGACGCCTTCGCCCGAAGACCGAATCGCCGTCCCCGCGTCCACCACGACGGCAGGAGCACGCCGATGCCGACCTCCTCGAGGGCGGCGACGTGATCTCGCAGGAGGCGCACCACTGCGTCGTCGTCGAGGTCGATGCCGGTCGGTACCGGCGCCTCGAGCACCGGAGCCAGCTCGGGTGCCAGGCGGACGAGCCGTCCGAGGCCGGCGAGCAACTCCTCGGCGGCTCCCGGGGTGAACGGTGCCGTGCCGGCCCAGACGTCGTCGAGCGGCACCATCAAGCTGGGATCGTTGACGTCGCGCGCGAGCAGCTCGAGATGCCACCGTTCGGTGCTGACGCCGGGCGCGACCGACTTGGTCGGCTCGATCGTCTCGCCGGGCTCACCGATCCGGACGCAGAGCTCGACGTTGCGGGGTGTCGCCGCCCCCGACGCCACCCAGCGGTGCACCTCGGCCGCGAACGCCGCCACCTTGTCGGGGGCGTGGGTCGCCGGCAGCCACGGATCGTCGCCGGCCAGCGACACGGCCCACGAATGCGGCACGCTGCGACGGCCCGGACCACGGCCGGCCACGTTCGCGTTCACAGCGGCCAGGCGCGCCCGGACCTGCTGGTCGACCTCGTCGGCGAGCCGCGCCGCCGCCTCGGCATGGTGTTCGACCGTGTTGCCCGTCAGCAGCGAGACCAGCAGACCGCGATCGTCGGCGGCCGGCAGCGGCCACCACTGCGACCGGGCCCGCCCGTCGGGCTCGATCCGCAACCCGGGCACGACCCGACCGCTGTCCACGAAGTACGCCGCCGCCGAGCGGCAGCGGTCGACCATCTCGCCGTCGCCCGCCGAGTGCAGCTCCGCGTCGTTCTCCACCGTCACGGTCATCCGTGCCGAGGGTAGGTGATCGCGCGCCGGTGCCACCTGACGGCCCGGAAGGTCGGACGCGCGCCCCTCGGGGTATCGTCCGTTCGAGCTCCATCTCAAGTCCCAGCTGGGAGCGGCATCGGCCCACACGCTCATGAACTTGATCCCACCTGCCGGTTGGGCCGATGTGGCCACCACGGCGGATCTCGCCGCGGAGATCGCCGGGTTGCGCGGTGCGGTGGCGGCCGGGTTCGCCGAGGTTCGTGGTGAGTCGAAGGCCCAGATCGCCGGGCTGCGGGCCGACATCGCCGAGGAGCTCGCGTCGGTGCGTTCCGACCTGTTGCGCACGTTCGGGACGTGGCTGTTCGCGAGCCAGGCCGGGGTCATCGCCGCGGTCGCGGTGCTGTCCAGCGTCCTGCGCTGAACACTGCAGCGACCGGCACCACCACCTCGTGCACGAAGGTGGCTGGACCCTCACCA
>SKSP01000459.1 GCA_007122945.1 Ilumatobacteraceae bacterium
GGCCCGATCCGGCGAGCACCGACGCGAGGACCGGGGCCCACCGCCGGCTCCCCCCTCCGTGCACCCGCTGCAGGATCGTGGCCTCCACCGCCGCCGGCCGCAGCGCGTCCCGGTGGAGCACCACCATCTGCGTCTCGAACACGGTGCCGGCATCGAGCAGGTCCGCCGCCAGCCCGATGTCGTGAGCGGCGGATGCGTGGCGCTCGGCGGCGTCGAATCGACCCCACCGCGTCGCCACGGCCGCCCGCAGGTAGGCCGCGCACCAACGGTGCAGCGGACGCGGCGACGCGTCGGCGAGCTCGACATAGCCGTCGACGGCGGCGTCGGCCGACAGGTAGTCGCCCGCCTCGAGCAACGCGAGCACCCGGAGCGGCGCCGCATCGAGGCGTTGCCCGATCCGTCCGCCGGTCTCGGCGAGCCGAGCCAGCTCGTCGGCGACCTCGAGGCGTCGGTGCACGAACTCCGGGCCGTGGAACACTACGCGCTGGGCCAAGAGGGCGTCGCCGAGCACCCGGGAGCTCCCGGACCTCCGGGCGGCGGCCAGCGCGGCCGAGGCGAGGCGGGGACCGCGCTGATCGAAGTCCGGCAGGTACCGCGCGGCGCGGGTCAGGCGCGCCAGCAGCGTCGCCAACAGCTCGTCGTCGCCCGGTCTCCCGAGGGGTGTCCCGAGCGCCTCGACCGCGTCGACGGCCTGGGTGAGCGCGTCCACGTGCTCGTGGTCGACCTGGCCGGTGGCCGTCCACGGACCACCGAGGCCGAGGGCCGCCCGCCCCATGGCGGTCGCGTCACCGATCAGACGAGCGACGGCGAACGCCTGGGAGTACGCGTCCCGCGAGCGTTGACGGTCACCGCCGCGCTCGTAGGCCCGACCGAGCGCGAGCTCGAGGCTGACCGTGCAACCGGGCGCGTCGATCCCCATCGCGTCGATCGCCGAGGCCGTGGCGACGAGATGCTCGACGGCGTCTTCGTACGCGAGCTTCCCGAGGGCGTCGGACGCGGCGCGCACGGCGTGGTCGACCACCGGCTCGGGATCGCTGTCGGGCTCGAGTGCCGCCCGGTGGTGCCACAGCACCTCGGGGAGCAGGTCGGGGTCCTCGCCGTCGAGACGCCGCTCGAGCGTCACCGCGATGCGGCCGTGCCAACGCGCCCGCCTGACGTCGGTCACCTCGCCGATCAGGAACTGCCGGACGAGCGAGTGTGTGAAGGCGAAGCGTCCGAACGAACCGCGCACCTCGACGACGAGACCGGTCGCCACGGCCGCCTCGACCGCATCGAGCACCTCGTCGCCCGCGGTCTCCACGACCGCCTCCAGCAGCGACAGGTCGAAGGTCTGCCCGACGAGCGCTGCCACGCCGATCGTCCGGCGAGCGTCACCGTCGAGGCGGGCGAGCTGGCGATCGAGCACGTTCGCGACGCGGCCGGGCACGCCGACGCGGGCGGCGATCGAGACGTCATCGGGCCCGCCGCCGGCCAGTGCCGCCAGCTGATCGGCGCCGGCGTCCACGAGATGCCGGAGCAGCTCGTGGAGGAGGAACGGTGACCCCGAGGTCGCCGTCAGCAACCGAGGCGTGAGGCCGGACGCGTCCGGACCGAGCAGATCGGTCGTGAGGTGCTCGACGGCTTCGGGTTCGAGGGCGTCCAACTCGATGCGGTCGACGGGCACGGCGGACGGGAGCTGGTCCAGCACGTCGGCGAGATCGTTCGACACCGTTCGTGTCGACAGCACGATCAGGACCCGACCGGCGTCGAGCCGGCGGACGAGGTGCCGCACGAGCAGCGACGTGGGTTGGTCGCACCACTGCAGGTCGTCCAGCACCACGAGCAACGGCAGCCGCTCGGCGGTGCCGACCACGAGCGAGCTGAGCGCCTCGAACAGCCGATGGCGGTCGCCGGGCCCTCGGGTGCCCGCCACCTCCGTCTCGTCGAGCACCCCGGCGAGGTCGGGGAAGACACGGACGAGCTCGCCGACCCCCACCGGCACCCGCTCGCGCAACTCGTCGGCGGTGAGCGTCTCCACCTCCGGCCGCAGTGCCTGCACGATGGGCTGGTACGGCACCACCCCGTCGGGTTCGCAGCCGCCGAACAGCACGGCGCCATCGGCCCCGACCGACCCGGCCAGCTCGGCGGCGAGTCGCGTCTTGCCCATCCCGCCGTCGCCGCTGACCACGGCGATCCGGCGCGCTCCCGCCGTCACGTCGTTCCAGGCCGATCGCAACGTCACGACGGCCGCGTCCCGACCGACGAGCAGCGGGCTGCGGTCGAGCGCTCGTTCCAGCACCGACGGCAGCCGGGGTGTCCCCGGACGACCGACGCGATCCACGCCGGTCTCGACGCTGCGGGGATCGGCGAGCAGCGCGAGGTACGCCGCGTGCGTCGCCGACGACGGCTCCACACCGAGCGTGTCCACCATGATGCGGCGGCAGCGGTCGTAGGTCCGGATGGCCCGTGCCCGGTTGCCCGCCGCGGCGTGCGCCTCCATGAGGCACACGTGGGACTCCTCGCGGAGTGGGTCGGCCTCGA
>SKSP01000104.1 GCA_007122945.1 Ilumatobacteraceae bacterium
CCTGGCCGCGACGATGGAGTTCCCTCCCGCCACCGAGCAGCCCAACGTGTTCCCGTTGAGCTGGCACCGCGGCACCGAGAAGATGGAGGAGATCTGGTCGGCGAGCCAGCGCGAGGTGTGGGACCCCGCCGAGCTCCCGTGGGACACCTTCGACGTCGAGTCCTACACCTGGCAGGAGCGGGAGGCGATCGCCTACTGGTGGACGCTGCTGTCGGTGTTCGACGCGTCGGCCCCACCGGTGTTCGCCCAGGCCCTCATCAAGACCTACGAGGTGCACGAGGAGGACGCCGTGCGGCGGTGCTTCTTCTCGGTGACGCGCGACGAGCAGAACCACGAGCAGATGTGCGGGATGGCGATCACGCGGCTGCTCGCCCATCCCGATCCGTTGACGTACGAGCCGAAGACCGACCTCGGCGAGCTCGCCCAGCGGAACGCCCGGTGGCTGTACTTCAACGGGGGGCGCTACTGGGAGGGCTACAAGGAGGCGGTCCCCCGCTACCCGCTCGCCGTGCTGTTCTCCTCGTTCCTGATGGGCGAGATCGCCGCCGCGACGGTCTTCCACCAGATGGCCGCCGGTGCCCGTGAGCCGGTGTTCGAGGCGGCGTTCCGCAACATCGGCCGCGACGAGGGCCGCCACATGGCCATCTGCATGAGCCTGATGGAGCGCGACTACCCGAAGCTGGACGTTTCCGACCGGTCGCTCATCACCAAGCAGATCCGGGCCGGCTACCTGTTCCTCTCCGCCGTGCTGTACGAACCGCCGGCCGCCTTCTGGGACCTGCCCGCCGACTTCGTGGACGTGCAGCGACGGTGCGAGGCGGTCGCCCGTGACGCCGGGTTCCACATCCCCGACGTCGACGCCAAGCGCGAGAACTGGCGGAACGCGATCTTGAACCTCAAGGGCGTGCTCGACCGCTACGACATCCCGTTCCCGGCCATCCCCGAGGTCGGGATCAGCGGCGAGGAGGTCTCCGACGTCGACCTCGACGCGATCATCCCCGTCTTCTGACTCGATGACCCCCGACACGACGACACGGCACACGATCAGGCTCGCGCCGTCGGGTCGCGACGTGAACTGCGAGCCCGGCGACACCGTGCTGGGTGCGCTCGAGCGGGCCGGGTACGCACTGCCGAACAACTGCCGCGCCGGTGCGTGCGGCGAGTGCAGGACCAAGGTGGTCGACGGCGAGGTCGACCAGGGGATCGTGCTCGACATGGCGCTGTCGGCCGCCGAACGCGCCGACGGCTACCGGCTGATGTGCATGGCCAAGCCGGTCTCGGAGGTCGTCGAGATCGAGTTCGGGACCGACGACGCCAAGCCGAAGCTGTTCCCGCCTCGAGATCGTGTGCTGTGCGTCGTGGTCGACGCCGCCGACCGGACGCCGACGATCCGCGAGCTGCGTCTGCGGCCGGTCGGCGAACCGATCCGCTACTGGCCCGGCCAGTACCTGATGGTCGGAGATCCCGACGCGGGGGCACCGCCGCGGCCGTACTCGATCGCCAACGCTCCCCGCTCCGACGGCGAGCTCGTGCTGCTCGTCTCGCGGGTGCCCGACGGTCGCACGAGCGGGTGGGCACACGACCGGGTGGAGGTCGGCGACCGGATCACGGTGGCGGGCCCGTACGGCACGTTCATCGGCGATCCGAGCACCGACACACCGGTGCTGTGCCTGGCCGCCGGGTCCGGGCTCGCGCCGATCCTGGCCCTCACCGACGCCGCCCTCCGACGGGGCTTCCGCCTGCCCGTCACCCTGTGCTTCTCGGCGCGCTCGCGCGCCGACGTCTTCGACGAGGGGCTGATGGCGTGGTGGACCGCCAAGCACCGGCGCTTCCGGTTCGTGCCGACCATCACCGGTGACGAGCCCGACGAGGCGCTGCCCGCCGGTGGGGTGCGCGGACGCATCCCCGACGTGCTGCCGGCCGTCGTCGGCGACGACCTGTCGGGCCACAGCGTCTACATCGCCGGCAGCCCCGAGTTCGTCGAGACCTGCACCGGCGCCACCCTCGCGCTCGGCGCACCGCCCGAGCGCATCCACGTCGAGAAGTACCACCCCCACGCCGCCGCCCTGACCCCCGACCCCACCCACCTGGTCCGGAACTGAATCGACACGAGGGGGTCCACACGAGACGAACCCGACGCGGAACGCCACCTGCGGGGCGACGGGCCGGGCGACGGGCCGGCTGCGAGAATCTCGGCGTGGACCTCTCGGTCGCGGTGGCCCCGCTCTACGTCGGCTCGATGGTGGCCGAGCGCACCGTGCAACGTCGGCGCGCCGCACGGTCGGCGACCCCCGACGTCCCCGGACCCGCGGAGTACACCCGGGCCGACACGACGAGCAGCCTCGGGATGGGTGTGCTCAGCCTGACGACACCGATCTCCGCCTACCTGGTCGGCCGGATGGTGCCGTTCCGGACCGGACGACGCTTCACGCTCGGCGGCCGGGTCGGCCAGCTCGTGCTCGGCACGGCCGTGGTCGCCGCCGGGGCGACCGCCGTCGCCGACCGGATCGCCGCGCG
>SKSP01000361.1 GCA_007122945.1 Ilumatobacteraceae bacterium
CGCACCTGCCCCACTCGGGTACGGTGGGGCAGGTGAGCTCCCTCGTCCAGACCCAGCCGCGTCAGCTCGGATCGCTCCCCCCGGTGGGGCCGATCGGATACGGACAGTGGCGCTACACCACCGACGACGTCGCGAGCGCCCAGCGGCTCGTCGAGACCGCGCTCGACGCCGGCATGAACCTGATCGACACCGCGGACGTGTACGGGCTCGACTGGGGTGGGACCGGGTTCGGCGAGGTCGAGGCGTTGCTCGGCAAGGTGCTCGCGGCCGCTCCCGGCCTACGCGACCGGATGGTGCTCGCCACCAAGGGCGGCATCGCTCCCCCGACCCCGTACGACTCGTCCCCCGCCGCGCTGCGGGCCGCGTGCGAGGCGTCGCTGGCCCGGCTCGGCGTCGACGTGATCGATCTCTACCAGATCCACCGGCCCGACATGTTCACCCACCCCGCGGAGGTGGCCGCGACGCTCGCCGCGCTGCGCGACGAGGGCAAGGTCCGCGAGGTCGGGTTGTCCAACCACACACCCGCCCAGGTCGACGCGCTGCGGGCGCACCTGCCGTTCCCGATCGTGTCGAACCAGCCGGAGTACTCGGCACTGCACCTCGATCCGCTGCGCGACGGCACGCTCGACGCGTGCATGCGCGACCGGGTCGTTCCGATGGCCTGGAGCCCGCTCGCCGGAGGAGCACTCGCCACCGGCGACGGGCTCCCCACCGAGTTGCTGGCCGTGCTCGACGAGCTGGCGGCACGTGAGGCCGTCGATCGCTCGATGATCGCGCTCGCGTTCGTCCTGGCGCACCCGTCGGCACCGATCGCCCTCATCGGCACCCAGAACCCCGAGCGCATCACCGCGTCGAACGCGGCGCTCGACGTCCACCTCGACCGCCACGACGTGTACCGCATCATCCAAGCCTCCGAAGGAGTCCCCCTGCCATGACCGCCGATGACAGCCGCGCCGACCGCCGCCCGGTCGAGGTCGCCTGGTTCAGCGCCCTCTGCGACGACGACTACGAGTTCCTCGGCGTACCCGACCCGTCGCTGCAGAGCTCGTGGGAGCACTGCAGCGACATCGTGCGCGCCGCCGACCGGTGGGGGCTCGACAACGTGCTGCTGCCGTCGGGCTACACGCTCGGCATCGACTCGACCGCGTTCGCCGCGGCGATCGCCACGCACACCCGCGACATCAACCTGTTGCTCGCCGTACGGATGGGTGAGATGTGGCTCCCGCAGCTCGCCCGCCAGCTGGCGAGCATCGACCAGTTCGCCCACGGTCGGCTGTGCATCAACATCATCTCCTCCGACATCCCGGGGGAGTCACTCGACTCTGCGCCGCGCTACCAGCGCACGCGCGAGTGGATGCAGGTGCTGCGCACGCTCCTCAACGGCGATGCGATCGACTTCCACGGCGAGTTCGTCGACCTCCAGCTCGATCCGCCCCGCATCTCGACCGTGTCGGGCACCTGCCCGCCGTTCTACTTCGGTGGGTTCTCCGACGCGGCGAAGGACGTCGCCGCCGCCGAGTCCGACGTGTTCCTGACCTGGCCCGACACCGTGGCATCGGTCGGCGAGACGGTGACGGAGATGAACGAGCGCGCCGCCGGGTACGACCGCTCGCTGACCTACGGGCTGCGCGCCCACGTGATCGTGCGCGAGACCGAGGCCGAGGCCCGGGCGGCTGCCGAGCGCCTCGTCTCCAAGCTCGACGACGAGGCCGGCGCGGCGATCCGCGGCAAGTCACTCGATGCGGCATCGGTCGGGGTGCAGCGTCAGGCCCAGCTGCGCGAGTCGGCCAGCGACGACGGGTATGTCGAGGACAACCTGTGGACGGGCGTCGGGCGAGCACGCAGTGGCGCCGGCGCGGCGATCGTGGGCGATCCCGATCAGGTGGCGGCCAAGCTCGGGGCCTATCGCGACATCGGGATCGGCGCGTTCATCCTGTCGGGCTACACGCACCGCGCCGAGCTGGACCTGTTCGCCCGGTACGTGCTCCCACAGCTCGACCACGCGCCGTTGAAGCGCGTCTGAACGACGTTCGCCTCAGTCCCAGATCGCCCTCAGTCCCAGATCGCGAGACGCGACTCGGGGTCGAAGAAGTGCAGCTGCTCGGTCGTCACGGCCATCTCGATGGTATCGCCCATCCGGACCCGCGACCGGGGGCTGAAGCGTCCGACCATCGTCATGCGTCCGGCCTGCGATGCCTCCTCGACGGCGTCGGGGTCGCCCGAGTCGATCTTGGTCGCGTCCATGCTGAAGTGGACCATCAGCTCCGACCCGAGCGCCTCGATCAGGCTCACCTTGGCACTGACCCGGCGATCGGGCGGAGCGTCCTTGGCGATCGCGGCGTCCTCGAAGTCCTCCGGGCGGACACCCATGATGAGCGGCTTGTCGGCGAAGCTGCGCAGGGCGGGCCGCTGCTGGAGCACCTCGGGGGCCAAGGTGACCGCCTGGCTGCCGATCGTGACGGTCGCCGTGTCGCCCTCGATGCGCAGTGCGGCCTCGAACAGGTTCATCGACGGCGACCCGATGAAGGCGGCCACGAAGACGTTGTTGGGTTGGTCGTAGAGGCTCTGCGGCGAATCGACCTGTTGCAGGTAGCCGTCCTTCAGCACGGCGACGCGGTCGCCCATCGTCATGGCCTCGACCTGGTCGTGGGTGACGTACACCGTGGTGACGGCGAGCTCACGCTGCAGTGCGGCGATCTCGGCGCGCATCTGGACGCGGAGCTTGGCGTCGAGGTTCGACAGCGGCTCGTCCATCAAGAACGCGGCCGGCTGGCGCACGATGGCGCGACCCATGGCGACACGCTGACGCTGGCCGCCCGAGAGCTGACCCGGCTTGCGGTCGAGGTTCGCCTCGAGCTCGAGGATCGCGGCGGCCTTGCGGACCCGGCTGTCGATCTCCTCCTTGGGCACCTTCGCCAGCTTCAGGGCGAACCCGATGTTGTCGTACACCGACATGTGCGGGTACAACGCGTAGTTCTGGAAGACCATCGCGATGTCGCGATCCTTCGGCTCGATGTCGTTCACGACGCGATCGCCGATGCGCATGGTCCCGTTGCTGATCGTCTCGAGACCGGCGACCATGCGGAGCGCCGTCGACTTGCCGCAGCCCGAGGGGCCCACGAGGACCAGGAACTCCTTGTCGGCGACCTCGAGGTCGAGATCGTGGATCGCGTGGAACCCGTTGTCGTAGATCTTGTTGACCTTCTCGAGCTGCACGGTTGCCATGGATGCGTGTCCTCCCCGGGTGTCCCCCCCCGATTACGTGTCGGGCCGAGGTTAGTCCACCGGGCGACGTTCTTCGACCACGACGAAGCGTCGGCCCGACACGGTCTCGGGGTCGATGCGCACGAACCGGTGCTTCGGACCGGCGTGCCACGGGAAGAGCGGCAGACCGCCGGCATCGAAGCGGTCGAGGACCTGTTCGATCTCGACGGCCTCGCCCTTGATGACGACGCTCCACGCCTCACCGGCGTCGGGGTCGTAGCCGTCGGCCTCGAACGCCACCCCCGCTCCCAGGACCGACGCCGCCAGCTTGGTGCCCTCGGCCGTGCGGAACACCACCGAGCCGTGGTCGACGACGTAGTTGATCGGGAAGATGTCGGGGTGGTTCATGATCGCCACGGCGATGCGTCCCACCCCACCCCCCGACTGCTCGTTCGCGCGGAGTTCGTCCCAGCACTCGGACTCGGTCAGCTCGCGCATTCCCTCTGGCGTCGGCATGAACACATTCTCGGCGCGAGCGGGGTCGTCCGCCAGGGTCCAAGGTCACCCGGTGACCGCGGGCTCCGGCGTCGCGCGGGGCGGGACCGCCGCCGGGCCCGGTAACGTCGGGCCACGTGAACCAGATGAAGACCCGCCTCCAGGCACTCGGGCTGGTCGACCGCGCGCTCGCCGCGACGACCGACGAGGAGATCGACGCCCTCGTCGCCGGCCTCGGGGAGGACCACGTGGAGGCGCTCGGGAAGCTCTGCGGCGCGAGCGCGACCGGCGAGAACGCTTCGGGCGAGGACGATGCCGGCGGGATCTCGGCCGACCAGATCCGGGCCGGCGCGTCGAAGGGCCGGCTCGACGGCACGATGGAGAGCATCGTGATGGTGTTGACCGACGCCTGCCTCGCCGACTGCATCGAGCAGCTCGGCGACCACGCCGACAACCCGTCGAGCGATCAGCTCCGCGAGATCCTCCCGGGCGTCGCCGAGCGGCACGGCGTGCCGGTGACCCGACTGATGCTCGCGTCGACCGTCGCCGGCGAGGCGCCCGCCTCGGCGATCATCCGCGACCTGCTGAAGCACGACGACCTGGTCAAACTGCCGCCGGCCGAGGCGAAGCCACTCGTCCCCATGCGCGAGACCCCGAGAGCGGACGACGCCGAGCGGGAAGCGCTGCGCGAGAAGCGCCGGGAGATGAAGGCCCGCCGCCAGGCGGAGGCCCGGGCCCGACGCGAGCAGTCCAAGCGCGACCGCGGCAAGGTCTGACACCCGGCGCGGACGGTCGGAGCCCCTGTCGGAGCCCCTGTCGGGGCCTCGGGTCAGCACCGTCCGGTCAGAACGGGACCTCCGTCGCCAGCAACCCCGATCCGGGTGCCCGCCCCGAGACGGTCCGACACATCTCGACGGCGTCCATCTCGATCTCGGGCCCGCCGTCACCCGCCACGTAACGGCCACCAGCGGGGCCCGTCAGGTGCAGTTCGAACGGCCGGCCGTGGCGGCGGGCCCACTCGGCGACGACGTCGGCCACGATGCGCCCGTCGTGTTCCGGGGTGAGCAGCAGGTCGGTGTCGACCGCCCGGCAGAGATCGACGCGGTGGAGCCAGGCATCACGGGTGAGGATCACGTCGACGAAGTAGCCGAGCCGCCAGCGCTCGTCGATCGACCCCATCTGGACCGGGAACGACACGAGGCGTCGCGCCGGCGCGGGTGTGCGCCGACGGCCGGCCGCCGCCCGTGGCACGAGCCGCCGGCACGTGGCGACCAGCTCGGCGGTCGACAGCTCGGCGACGCGGTCGATCTGGACCTGGGTCATCACGGCGACCTCGTCCTCCGGTCCGCCGCCGGTCGCGCGGAGTCGGCGCCGGATCTCGGCGCGCTCGCGCGCGAACACACGCAGTGACGCCGCGGACTGCATCGCGCCGACGACGTGGCCGACGAGATCGCGGACGGTCCAACCGTCGCAGTCGGTGGGGCGGGCCCAGTCGTCGACGCGGAGCCGTTCGACGACGTCGGCGAACCGTTCGTACGCGGTCAGGGCCAGGCCCGCCGCGTCGCGGTGCGTGATCGGCGGGACGCCCTCGACAGGAGTGGTCGAGATGTCGGTGGTGGTCATGGTCGTGCTCCTGGCTGGTCGCTGTGTCGGTGGGTTCAGTAGGGGAGACCGAAGTGGTCGCAGAGCAACTCGACGGCGTCGTCGAGCAGCCGGGCCCAACGGTCGCCACCCGGGTCGTTCGAGATCTGCTGGTCGGTCAGGCCCGTCGCGACGGCCGTGAACAGGTCGACGTGACGGGGATCGGTGACCCCGGCGCGCTCGAGCGTCGTCGCGAGGATGGCGAGGTTCTCGACCGCGAGGGCGTACGACTCGGCCGACGGCTCGAACGTCGGCAGCGTGCGCTGGAACATCAGCTGGTACCGGACCGGATCGGCCACGCAGAACTCGAAGAACGTGCGGGCGCCGGACCGGAGGAGGCCGCGCACCGGCACGTCGCCGAGTGCCGCGGTCACCTGCAGGTACCGGTCGCGGAGCGCTCGCTGGCCCTCGGCGAACATCGCGTCGTAGATCGCGTCCTTCGAATCGAAGTACGAGTAGAGACTCGGCGCCCGCATGCCCACGCGCTCGCCGAGCTCGCGCAACGAGAGGCCGGCGAGGCCGTGCTCACGGCACAGCTCCCAGGCCGCCTCGAGGATCTCCCGGCGGGTCTGGGCGCGCCGCCGGTCGATCGCCCGGACGGGCACCGAGTCCGTCGTGCCGGCGTCCGTCGTGCTGGCGTCCGTTGTGGTGACCAGGTTCTCGATCATCGTTAGAAGTTTCGAACATCGTTCGGAGAAAGTCAACCCTAACGCCGTTAGATCTTTCGCTTGACGTTAGGGAGGACTTCGCCGTACAACTCGGACCCGACGACCACTGACCAGGAGGGCCCGATGACCACCCCCACCGCCGACGTCGACCGCGACGTCGACCGCGACCTCGACCGCGACCGCGACCTCATGGGTCGCGACGGCCCGATCCTGGTCGTGCTCGCCACGGCGCTGTGGATCGCTGCTCTCGTGCATCACGTCGACGACCTGATCGCCGAGGACCACGTCGGGTCGGCCGGAGCCGTCACCCTCCGCACGACCGTGCTGCTCGCCGTCCAGCTCGTCGCGATCGTGCTCGTGCGCGAGAACCGCGCCGTCGGGGACGTCGTGTTGGGCGTCGTCGCCCTCTGGTGGTTCGCCACGGTCTTCGTCGCCCACGTCGCCTCGATCACCCGGCCGGTCGACGAGATCGCGATCGCCGAGCCGGCGGGATGGGCGCCCGTGTTCATCGCCGCCGTGTTCGTCGGCGGATCGACCTCGCTCACGATCGTCGCGTTGTGCACCCGGCGCCTGTTCCACCGCGTCGCGACCAGACCCGACGGCCGGACCGCGTGAGGGCCCGAGGCCCTGATCATCGGACG
The DNA here is from genome assembly GCA_007122945.1 of Ilumatobacteraceae bacterium. Taxonomy (GTDB): domain Bacteria; phylum Actinomycetota; class Acidimicrobiia; order Acidimicrobiales; family Ilumatobacteraceae; genus SKSP01. Next base: position 6,650 of record SKSP01000361.1, read on the forward strand.
CGCGCCCGGGTCACTCGTTCGCGGCGAGGACCCGGCGCTCGTGGTCGAGCAGCCAGGCCTTCGCGTCGAGACCGCCGGCGAACCCGGTGAGCCGGCCGTCGGAGCCACGCACCCGGTGGCAGGGCACGACGATCGACAGCGGGTTGCGACCGTTCGCCGCCCCGACCGCCCGGGCGCGGTTCGCATCGCCGAGCGCGCGTGCCTGCTCGCCGTAGCTCATCGTGGCGCCGAACGGGATCGTCCGCAGCACGTCCCACGCCGCCCGCTGGAACGGCGTGCCGCGCGGGGCGAGCGGGACGTCGAACTCGGTGCGCTCGCCGGCGAAGTACTCGTCGAGTTGCGACGCGGTGCGGTCGAGCACGGCATCGACTACGCCGATGGTTCCGGTGTGCTCGCCCCCGCCGTCGTCAGTCATGTCGCCCGTGATGTCGCGGGCGTCGACGCGCACGCGCGCGGGGTCGTCGTCGGGCCACAGCACGGCGACGAGACCGTCCTCGTCGGCGACGAGCGTCAACGGCCCGAGGGGTGACGGATGGGTGCGACGGCGGATCATCTCCGACCTCCTCGTTCGGCGCCGGCGGCATCCGGCGGGTGGCTGGGCAGTGCCCACAGATGGTGCAACGCGTACGAACGCCAGGGCCGCCAGCGCGCGGCGTGATCCGGGCCGAGACCCGCAGCGGCGAGGGCACGGCGGACCCCGAGATCTCCCGGGAGGAACACGTCGGGGTCGTGCAGGCCGCGCATGCGGACGTAGTCCGCCGTCCACGGCCCGATCCCGGTGAGCGCGAGCAGACCGGCGTGGACCTCGGCGCGATCGGCGCCGTGGTCGAGCGCGAGCTCGCCGTCGGCCACCGCGCGGGCGAGGCCGACGAGCGTCCGCTTGCGCGACGTCGGCATCGCGAGCACGTCGGGATCGACGCCGGCCAGGGCGGTGGCGTCGGGGAACACCCGGTTCACCCGAGCGTGGGCGATGCGCAGCGGTTCACCGGCGGCAGCGACGATGCGACCGGTCACGGTGCGCGCGCCGGCGACGGAGATCTGCTGGCCGATGACGGCCCGCACGGCCGTCTCGAAGGGATCGACGCTCCCCGGGAGCCGACGGCCCGGCACGTCGGCCACGAGACGACCGAGCACCGGGTCACGGCCGAGCTCGGCGTCCACGGCGAGTGGGTCCGCGTCGAGGTCGGTCAGCCGGCGCAACCGCTGGACGGCGGGGGCGAGATCACGCCAGTCCTCGAGGCGGAGCGTGACGCACAGGGCGTCGGGCGCGGCCGAACCGGCGTCCGCGACGATGGTCACGAGGGCGTGACCGTGCGGCAGCCGCATCGACCGGGAGTACCCGGTGTCGTCGTCGTGCTCCACGCCGGGCACGGCCCGCGCGGCGAAGAACGCGAGCAGCTCGTCAGCCGCGAACGGTCGGCGCGCCGCCAGCCGCAACGACGTCACGAGCGGTCCGGTCGAGGTCCCGGCGCCGCCGGGTCGCCGTTCGCCGTGCCGACGGGCCGCGGGCGACGCCCGGCGCAGGTCGGTCGGCGTCACGGCGTACACCTCGCGCACGGTGTCGTTGAACTGCCGCACGCTGGTGAACCCGGCCGCGAACGCCACGTCGGTCACGCTGAGGTCGGTCGTCTCGAGGAGGACGCGGGCGGTCTGCGCCCGTTGGGTGCGGGCGAGTGCGAGCGGACCGGCGCCGACCTCGGCGACGAGCAGACGCTGGAGCTGTCGCGAGCTGTACCCGAGGCGGGCGGCGAGCCCGGGCACACCCTCGCGGTCGACGACACCGTCGGCGATGAGCCGCATCGCCCGACCGGCGACATCGGCGCGAACGTCCCAGTCGGGCGAGCCCGGGGTGGCATCGGGCCGGCACCGCTTGCAGGCGCGGAAGCCTCGCTGCTGGGCGGCCGCCGCCGTGGGGACGAACTCGACGTTGGCCGCCCGCGGCGTGCGGGCCGGGCAACTCGGGCGGCAGTAGATGCCCGTGCTCCGCACGGCGGCGTAGAACCAGCCGTCGAAACGAGCGTCCCGGCTGGTGAGTGCCCGATAGCAGCGCTCGTGGTCCAGCCACACCCGCTCCCCCGGCCCGATCGTCGCCGTCGGCGTCGTCTCTCCGCTCACGTTCCCATCATGCCCGCGGCACCGGCTGATGGTGAGCGGATTTCGGACACGACGCCGAGCGCGCCGGCGACCGAGCACCGATCGGCGCGGACGGCCCACCCCCACCCACCCCGAACCGTCTGCCGCAACCGACCGAAAACCGCCGATCGGCGCGGACGGATCAGAGGGGGGCGACGTCGACGGAGACGTCGAGCAGCTGGGTGGCGGAGGGGCCGATGACGACGCCGCGGACCGGGGAGATGTCGCCGTAGTCGCGGCCCCAGCCGACGGTCACGTGGCGGATCACGGGGAGGTGGTCGTTCGTCGGGTCGAAATCGACCCACCCCGCGCCGGGCGTCCACACCGAGCACCAGGCGTGCGATGCGTCGGCACCGACGAGGCGCTCCGCTCCGGGTGGCGGTTCGGTCTCGATGTACCCGCTCACGTAGCGCGCCGAGAGACCGAACGATCGCAAGCAGCCGACCGCGAGGTGGGCGAAGTCCTGGCAGACGCCGCGCCGGGTCGCCAGGACGTCGCCGAGCGGTGTCGACACGTCCGTCGAGGTCGGGTCGAACTCGAACCCCTCGAACACGAGATGGCACAGGTCGCGGGCGACGTCGATCACGCCGCGGCCGGGCGCCACGACGGGGGCGGCGATCTCCCACAGCTCGGCACCGAAGCGTGCGAGGTCCACGAGCTGTGAGCTCGCCCGGAACGGCGCGATCTCGAGCGCGGCGTCGTCACGGGCGTCGCGCACGAGCGCGGCGACCTCCTCCCACGGCTCGCCCGGGCCGAGTCCGGTGTGTGGCGTGAGCACGACGACGCTGCGCGACTCGACGACGAGGTGCTCGTGGGGCCGGTGGACCCCGAACTGCATCACCCGGTTGCCGAACGCGTCCGTGAACTCGTCGTACTCGGCCGGCTCGGGATCGATCGCAACTGCCGATTCCTCGACGCGCTGCAGTGGCGTCGCACGCGGGAGCAGGTGCGCCACGGTGTAGCCGTCGGTCATCGGCTGTTCGTACCGGTAGGTGGTGCGATGCGTCACCCGGTAGCGACGATCGCCGA
>SKSP01000439.1 GCA_007122945.1 Ilumatobacteraceae bacterium
CGGCCGCCACGATCGCGCTCGGCGGCGCCGCCGACGGCGCCGTCCCGCTGGGCGAACCGATCGTGCCGCGAGCCGAGCGCGTCGCCGTCCATCGGCGCTCGGCGTCGTCGTTCGACGATCTGGTGCCTACGATGGCGCCATTGCTGACTCGTCTGGTCGAGATTCGCTCGGCCGGCGATCGGAGCGATCCGGCCGACCGGCCGGGCGCGTGAACCCCCAGGGGAGGAACCACCATGACCCGACGCAACATCCGACGGATCGTCGCGCCACTCGCGGCGCTGGCATTGGTTGCCGCGGCGTGCGGCGGCGACGACGACACCGCAGACGACGACGCGCCGCCCGCCACCGAGGCGGCCGACGACACCGCAGACGACGCAGCTGCGGCCCCGACCGGCGTGTGTGCCGAGCCGATCAGCGAGATCGCCATCGTGTCGCCGTACTACACCGACCAGCCCGCCACGAAGGAGGTCGTCGACGCCTTCACCACCGAGGCCGAGGCCGCCGGGTTCACCGTCAGCCGGGTCGACACCCGCGGCGACCTCGCGGCGGTGAACTCCGAGATGGAGGCCGCCGTCGCGCAGGGCGCCGACGCGATCGTGCTCGGCATGGGCGACCCGCTCGAGTTCGGCGCCGGCCTCGCGGTCACGGCCGCCGCCGGTGTGCCGGTGTTCGGCCTCGACGCCGGGGCGACCGACGGCATCACCGCCAACATCACGTCGGACAACACGTTCCTCGGTGAGACGAGCGCCCGCCAGATGGTCGACGCCGTCGGCGAGGGCGGCCAGGTCGTCATGATCCACTTCGACCCGTTCGAGCCGGTGCGCCTGCGCGCCGAGTCGGCCCGGGCCCTGTTCGAGGCCGAGGGCATCGAGATCATCGAGTACATCCAGGGCGATCCCGCCGACTCGACCGGCTTCGCCAAGACCACGGTGCAGGACCTGCTGTCGAAGTACGCCGAGGGCGAGATCGACGGCGTGTGGGCCGGCTGGGACGCCTCGGCGCTCGGCGCGTTCCAGGCCACCCAGGAGACCGGGCGCACCGAGGTGGTCGTGACCGGCGTCGACGGTCAGGACTTCGCCGTCGTCGAGGTGGAGAAGGGCGAGAACTGGATCGCCACGGTCCGCCAGGACTGGCCCGGCATCGCGTCGACGGCGCTGACGACGATCCAGTCGTGCTCCGACGGCGCCGACCCCGACAGCCAGGTGATCACCGTCCCCGGTCAGCTGATCACCGCCGACTGACCATCACCCGTTCCGTCTGCCGGAACCGGCGGGATCCGGTCGATCGGCGCGGACGGTTCGCACGTCAGCTCCCATACCGTCTGCCGGAACCGGCCGGATCGCGCCGATTCGGGCAGACGGGACGGGGGCGGCTTCACTGTGGGACATGCGCGCTGCGATGCTCCACGAGTTCGGACCACCCGAGAACCTGCGGGTCGAGGAGGTCCCCGACCCGGAACCCGGGCCCGACCAGGTCGTGATCGACGTGCACGCGTGCGGGGTGAACTTCCCCGACGTGCTGATGATCCAGGACCTGTACCAGTTCAAGCCCGGCCTGCCGTTCGCACCGGGCGGCGAGGTGTCGGGCACCGTGTCCGCCGTGGGCAGCGACGTGACCGGGCTGGCCGTCGGCGATCGGGTCGCGGCATCGTGCGGTTCGGGCGGGTTCGCCGAGAAGGTCGCCGTCGGCGCCACGTCGGTGTTCCCCGTGCCCGACGGCGTCGATCTCACCGTGGCGTCGGCGATCATCACCACGTACGGCACCTCGTACCACGCGCTCCGCGACCGGGCCCACCTGCGCGAGGGCGAATCCGTCCTGGTGCTGGGCGCCGCCGGCGGTGTCGGCCTCGCAGCCGTCGAGCTCGCGGCGGCGATGGGCGCCGGCGACGTCATCGCCGCAGCGTCGACCGACGAGAAGTTGGCGATCTGCCGCGAGCACGGCGCGGCCTCGACGGTCAACTACACCGACACCGACCTGAAGGCGTGGGTCAAGGAGCACACCGGCGGTCGAGGCGTCGACGTCGTGTACGACCCGGTCGGTGGCGACCTCGCCGAGCCGGCACTGCGGTCGACGGCGTGGGAGGGCCGGTTCCTCGTCATCGGCTTCGCCGGCGGGGACATCCCCCGCATCCCGCTCAACCTCCCCTTGCTGAAGGGTTGCTCGGTGGTGGGCGTGTTCTGGGGCAGCCACGCGGCCCGCCAGCCGGAGGCCAACCGGGAGATGATCGGCGAGCTGTTCGAGATGATCGCGGAGGGTCGGGTGCACCCCCGGGTCTCGGCGACGTTCGATCTCGATCACGCCGCCGACGCCCTCCGTGAGCTGATGGACCGCAAGGTCATCGGCAAAGCCGTCGTCACGACCTGACCCCGACGACCCGACCCCGAACCGTCCGCGGCAACCGACCACATCGGGCCGATCGGCGCGGACGGAACCGAACGACCCACCCGAACCGTCCGCGGCAACCGACCACATCGGGCCGATCGGCGCGGACGGAACCGAACGACCCAC
>SKSP01000105.1 GCA_007122945.1 Ilumatobacteraceae bacterium
CGCTCGTCGACGACATCGAGATCGTCGACGACCACGAGATGGTGGTGACGCTCACGACGTCGTTCAACTTCCCCTACATGATGGCCACGGAGCTCGGCTGGGTCCCGAACAACAACCTGGTGGAAGAGCGTGGCGACGAGTTCCACATCAACCCCGCCGGTGCCGGGGCCGGCCCGTACGAGGTGGAGCGGATCTCGGAGACCGCCGGTGAGGAGATCCTGCTGACCGCCAAGGACGACTACTGGGGTGGCCCCGTCTGCATCCAGGAGCTCCGGTTCATCCACATTCCCGGCGCCCAGAGCAGTTTCGACGCCTTCAACAACCGCGAGACGGACACCTACTTCGTCAACAACATCCGACACGCATCGCAACTCGAGGCCGACGGGCTGCTGCCGTACGCTGCGCCCGCCGGTGGCATCAACTACGTGCTCGGCGATCAGGGCATCACGGGCAGCGGGGAGACCGCGTTCAACGATGTCAGGGTCCGTGAGGCCATGCAGCTCGCGATCGACTACGACGCGGTCAACGAGCGTCTGTTCGACAACCTGACGCCGCGGAGCACGTCCGCGATCGTGCCCGAGGAGTCGCCGATCTTCCACGGCATGGAAGGACCCCCGTACGACCCCGAACGAGCGGCAGAGTTGGTCGCCGAGACCATCGCCGACGGAACGTGGGACGGCAGCTTCGTCTTCATCCACGAAGGCACCACGGAAGCGACCGATCAGGCCGTGCTCCTCCAGGGGCTCTGGAACGCAGTCGGGATGGACGTCGAGCTCGAGGTCGTGCCGAGCGTCCCCGGGCGCGTGATCGCCGAACGGAACTTCGAGGTGGCGACGAACGGCTTCGTCGTGCTCGACCCCGTTCCGTGGTCCACACTGAACGGCTTGCAGTGCGGCAACGTCCGCCAGCGAAGCGGTTTCTGCGACCCGGAGATGGACGCAGCGATCGACGAGTTGCGCGCCGCCATCACCATCGACGAGATCCAAGAAGCGCTCCGCGGCATGCAAGAGGTCTGGAACGAGACCTTCCCGGTCATCATGTTGACCCATGGGGTCTGGGCGATCGGGGCCCAGGAGCACGTACACGGGCTGCAGTTCGGGCCCGACAACACGCCGTACTACGAGACGGCGTGGGTCGAACAGTAAGAGCTCGTCACGACCCAGGAGATGGAACACAGACGGGGTGGGTCAGGTGTGGGGTACGCAGCACGAGGCGTGCCCCACGCCGCCCCCTCGGCTCGGCGCGAGCCCGCGCCGGCAAGTGACCTCAGCCGTCGGGGACGTCCGACACGAACCGAGAGGTGCCCGTGCTCCGAGTCGTAGGGCTCAAGCTCGCCCAACTCGTTCCCGTGATGTTCGTCGTCAGCCTGGCGAGCTTCTTCATCCTCGAGTTGATCCCGGGTGATGCGGCTGCGGTGATCGCCGGGCCGCAGGCGACCCCGGAGAACATCGCGAACATCCGCGAGCAACTCGGCCTCAACGATCCCATCGTCGAGCGTTACCTGACGTGGCTCGGGAACGTCGTGACCGGCGACTTCGGGCGTTCCCTCCTCCCGCCGGGGCGACCGGTGGCAGATCTGATGCGAGCGGTGCTGCCCGTCACACTGCAGATCGCGGTGATGGCGATCGGTCTGGCACTGCTGATCTCGATCCCGGCTGCGCTCGTGGCGGCGAACCGGCCGAACCAGCCGCCCGACCGGGTGCTCAGCACGGGAGCGTTCGCGGCGATCTCGTTGCCTCCGTTCCTCGCCGCACTGCTGTTGATCTTCTTCTTCGTCTTCGAGACCGACCTCGCCCGCTGGGGCATCCTGTTCACCGGGGTGGTCGCGATCCTGTACTACGCCAACGCCGCGCGCGCCCGAGCTCAGCGGTACCCGGCGGGCAGGCACCGTCACCGGTACGTGCTCAGGACCGGATCTGTGTTCGCGGTCACGACGCTCGCGCTCGTCGCTCTCGTCGTCTTCCTGCCCGACTTCCCCCGCCAGGGCTTCAGCCGCATCACCGGCTCCGCCGGCCTGGGCGCCAACCTCCGTACGGCCTTCCTGCCCGCCCTGACCCTGGCCCTCACGGAGGCAGCGGTCTGGATGCGACTCCTCCGGAGCGATCTGATGTCCACCCTGCAGGAGGACTTCATCCTCGCCGCGCGAGCCAAGGGCATGCCACGGTGGCGCGTGCTGCTCACCGATGCACTTCGCCCATCGTCGTTCTCGTTGATCACCGTGCTCGGCGTCTCCCTCGGACGCGCCGTCGGGGGCACGGTCATCGTCGAGCGGATCTTCAACCTCCCGGGGGTGGGTACCTTGATGGTGCAATCGATCGTGGGAAAGGACATCCCCGTCGTGCAGATCGCCGTTCTGCTGCTCGCGAGCTTCTACGTACTCGTCAACGCAGGTGTCGACATCGCGTACGGCTACCTCGATCCGAGGATTCGTCGTGGCCGCGTCTGAACAGCCCGCACGCGCGGCCCCGATGTCGGCGCCCGGGCGCTCCGACGCGGTCATCGCCGGCCGCCTGCCGCTGAATCACCGCTCCGGGCTGTTCGGGGCCGGGTTGCTGGTGGCCGGTCTCGTGCTGACCTGGGTGTCGTTGATGCGGCTCGACGCGAGCGCTGGTTTCATCAAGTACATCCTCGTCGCCGTGGCCCTGGGAGCGGTCTTCCAGGGCCTCAAACTGGTGTCGAAGTGGATCTTCGGACCACTCTTCGACCTCGGGCTCTGGCTCAGCGCCCTCTGGATCAGCCTGTTGGTCCTGATCGCGGTCTTCGCCGATCTGCTCCCGCTCCGCGAGTCCCGGGACGTCTCCCAGGCGTTGCAGGCACCGATCCGGCAACGGCCGAACCTCTTCTCCAGCCATCCACTCGGTACCGATGCACAGGGCCTCGACATCCTGGGTGGGTTGGTGTACGGCGCGCGGGTCTCGTTGATCGTCGGTTTCGGCGCCGTGCTCATCGGGATCACCGTCGGTCTCACGGTCGGTCTCGCAGCGGGGTACTACCGCGGCAAGCTGGAGTCCGCGGTGTCGTTCCTGACCGACTCGATGCTGGCGTTCCCCCCACTCATCCTCCTGCTCGCCATGGTCGCGGTGCTGAGTCCCACCGTCGCCAACGTCACGGTCGCGCTCGCCGTCATCAGCGTCCCGACCTACATCCGGCTCGCGCGCGCCAACACGTTGGCCTTCGCGCAGCGCGAGTTCGTCCTGTCGGCGCGGCTGCTCGGTGAGCGCAACCCGGCGATCATCAGCCGTGAACTGCTGCCGAACGTGTTGTTGCCCGTGGTCTCGTTCAGCTTCGTCATCATCGCCGTGTTCATCGTGACCGAGGCGTCGCTGAGCTTCCTGGGGCTGAGCATCTCGCGACCCAACCCGACCTGGGGGAACATGATCGCCGCCGGCGAGACGCGCCTCAACGATCACCCCCATGCGGTGGCAGTTCCAGGCGTGGCACTGTTCCTCACGGTGTTCTCGTTCAACCGGATCGGCGACCGGGCCAGGAAGATGTGGGACCCGAGAGAGGCGAAGCTCTGAACCGTGCAGCCTCCCCGCCGCTCACGCGCCCACCCGCCGATCCGTGGCGTCGTGCCGTGGCTCGATTCATCGATCTCGCGATCGTCGCCACCCTGCTGTGGACGCTCGTGCTGTTCCAGGTGTTCTGGTTCATGGACCGTCTGTCGCAACGCGTGGATCCGGAACCTTGGGGGCGCTGGTTCGCCCCGACCGTCGCGTTCGTCGTCATCTTCGCGGTCTTCGAGGTCCTGTTCCTGGTCCGGAACCGGGGCCAGACGCCGGGTAAGGACGTCATGAAGATCCGGGTGGTACCACGCCGCGCGGGCGGAAAGATCTCGGTCGTGCGTGCCGTACGGCGATGGGTGCTGCTGGGGGTGGCCGCGCTCGTCCATCCGATCTGGATGGCCGCCCTCGTGCTCGGGATCGTCGGACTGCCGGCGGCGATGACCGGCCGGCGCAGCATGTGCGACCGACTGGCCGGCACCGTCGTGGTGCACTACGACCGGGACCGTGAGGACCCGACGGCGCGGCGACCGATCAACCGACGTGAGCGACGCGAGCGACGACGTCGCGAGCGCGAGGGCGAGGCGCCGCCCGTCGACGACAAGGAGAAGCGACCGTGAGCGAGAGTACGAACCCATCACCGCCGCTCTTGCGCGTCCGCAACCTGAGCACCGGGTTCGAGACGCCTCGCGGGCTCCTGTGGGCCGTCGACGGCGTGTCGTTCGATCTGGACCAGGGTCGCACCATGGGAGTCGTGGGCGAGTCGGGTTCCGGTAAGTCCGTGTTGGTGCGCACGGTCATGAACCTGCTCGCCGCCAATGCCGTGGTTCCCGACGACGGTGAGGTCCTGTTCCGGGGGCGGAACGTTCGCGACCTCGATGCGATCGAGGAGCGACACTTCTGGGGCACCGAGATGGCGATGGTGTTCCAGGACCCGATGACGTCGCTGAACCCGGTCAAGCGCATCGGTCGCCAGCTGACCGAGTCGATCCGGTTCCACCTGGGCCTCGACGACGATGCGGCGACCGAACGCGCGCTCGAGCTGATGAACCAGGTCGGGATCCCCGAGCCGAAGAAGCGGTTGCGCCAGTACCCCCACGAGCTCTCGGGTGGCATGCGCCAGCGGGTCGTGATCGCGATCGCGCTGTCGTGTTCGCCCAAGCTGTTGATCGCCGACGAGCCGACGACTGCGCTCGACGTGACGGTGCAGCGACAGATCCTCGACCTGCTCGGTCGCATCCAACGAGAGACCGACATGGCGATGATCCTGATCACTCACGACCTCGGCGTCGTCGCGAGCTACACCGACGAGATCGCCGTCATGTACGGAGGCCAGATCGTCGAGCACGCGGCGACGAGCGACCTGTTCGAGGACCTGGCCCATCCGTACACCGAGGCGCTGTTGGCATCGATCCCTCGGATCGACCTGCCGAGCCATGCGAGGCTGCAGGCGATCGGTGGCCGGCCGCCCGACATGGTGGCACCACCGCCGGGCTGTCGGTTCGCGCCGCGATGCGCCTATCGCACCGATGAGTGCGAGGCGGCGATCCCCGAGCTGATCTCGGTCGCCGACCGGATGCACACCTGCCGTTGCATCCGACCGCTGGTCTCGCACCGCGACGTCGCCGAGGCGGTCGTCGCGCCGAATCGTCCGGGGTCGAGCTGATGGCGGGAGTCGGAGAGGCCCACCTTCGCACGGACTCGACACCGCTGCTGTCGGTCGAGGGCCTGGTCGTCGAGTTCCCGGCCGGCCGCCAGGGCGTCGTGCACGCGGTGTCGGGCATCAGCTTCGACGTTCTCGAGGGCGAGACGGTCGGACTCGTGGGCGAGTCCGGATGTGGCAAGACGAGCACCGGTCGGGCGATCATGCAGGCGCCACGCCCGACATCGGGCTCGGTGACGCTCGACGGGACCGATCTCGCGTCGCTCGACGCGAAGAGCCTTCGTCGGATCCGTCCGGACTTCCAGATGATCCTCCAGGATTCGATCTCGTCGTTGAACCCGCGCCGCAAGGTGAAAGACATCGTGGCGCGGGGCTTGCGCGTCTGGAACCGAGGAAGTCGCGACGAGATCGACGCGAAGGTCCGCGAGGTGCTCGACGCGGTGGGACTCGACCCCGAAGTGGTCGGCAGCCGTCGTCCGCATCAGTTCTCGGGCGGGCAGTGCCAGCGGATCTGCATCGCCCGGGCATTGGTGCTCGATCCGAAGTTGATCGTCTGCGACGAGCCGGTTTCGGCGCTCGACGTGTCGGTGCAGGCCCAGATCCTGAACATCCTCCGGGACATGAAGGAACGGTACGGACTGACGCTGCTGTTCATCTCCCACGATCTCGGCGTGGTGAAGAACGTCAGCGACAGGGTGATCGTGATGTACCTCGGGAAGATCTGCGAGGTGGGGTCGCCCGACGTGCTGTACGCGAACCCGGCCCACCACTACACCGAGCTGCTGATCGAGTCGATCCCGCATCCGGACCCGTCGGCGCGGTCGCGCGACGACCTCTTCGGGCGCACCGCGGTGGACCCACCCTCACCGATCGACCCGCCGTCGGGCTGCCGGTTCCGCACCCGCTGTCCGGCTGCTCAGGAGCGTTGCCGCGACGAGGAGCCCCAGATTCGCGAGATCGGCCCGGGACACTTCGTCGCCTGCCACTTCCCCGTGGAGCGGTCGGCGAACGCCGCAGCGGGACCCGGCGGCGACATCGCCGGGGAGTGATCGGGGTCGGCGTGAGGTCAGGGCCGGTCGGGGAGTTGCAGCACGGCGACCACGGCTCCAAAGGGTCCGCCGACGATCGGGGCGAGCGTGCCCGGATCGTTCCATGCGACACAGCCCACCCCGGCCGGCGCATCGCCGTCGACGTCCACGTCTCCCTCGACGACCACGACGAACGCGCCGTCGCCGCCGATCTCCATCTCCGGACCCGCCTCGCCGGCGTCGAGCCGGACACGGCTCACGCGTAACCCGTCGTCGTCCTCGCGGAGGGTGGCGACGGCCGTGGCTGCGTCGGGTTCGGCAGCGAGGTCGAACGAGACGTTCCGCCGGCGGTCGGCCGGGCGGGGGTCGGCTCGCAACCGTTCGGCCAACTCGGAACGGCGGTCAGGCATGTAGTGGGCACCGCACGCGCTCTCCGAACGCAACGTGAGGAACGACACCCCCTCGTCGATCGGCTGCAGCGGACCGTAGGGCGTCAGCCGGTCGGCGTAGTGCACCGTTCCGGCCGCCACGCGATGGTTGGCGAACTCGGCTGCACCCCAGCAGAAGACTTGGAACTGATCGACGGGGTGGTAATGGACCCGGAGCGCCGGCCGATCGGACCGCATGCGGACCAGGAACGCCTGCCGCTCGAAGCGTTCGTAGTCGGGGTCGCGGAAATCCCCCGCCGGGACGTCACCGAGGTAGCCCTCGACGCCGGTCGGTTGGTCGGTGGGTTCGAGCCGGGTCGGGACTCCCCACTGCACGTGTCGTCACCTCGGCGATCGCGTCGTCGGCTCGGATGGCTCAGTCGAGGTCGAGGAACTTGGCGAGGTTGTCCCGCATGATCTTCTGCACGATCTCGTCGTCGAGGCCCTTGAGCTGGCTCGCGTACTGCACCGGGTCGGGCAGTCCCTCGGCGTGCGGGAAGTCCGAGCCGAACACGAGGACGTCGGGTCCGACGACCTCGAGTGGTCGTTGCACGTTCTCCTCGGGGAACGGAGCGACGACGAAGTGCTCCTTGAAGACGCGGCTGGGGCGCGCCGGGAGCTTGCCGTACTTGGCCGGACGCCCGAGCAGGGCGGCGTGGTCCATCTTGCGGACCAGATAGGGCAGCCACGGTGTGCCGAACTCGGCGATCAGGACCTTGATGTTGGGGAACCGACCGAACAGGTTGTGGAACATCGCGGCCGACACCGTCTCCATGATCGGACGATCGGACCAGTACGAGATCCACTGGAAGGCGTTGTACTCGGAGTACTTCGCGTCGGGGTCCTCGCCCCAGTCGGCGCCGTACCGCTGATACCCACCGCCGCCGAGGTGGATGGCGACCCGGACGCCGGCCTCGTTGATGCGGGCCCAGTACGGGTCGTAGTAGGGGTCGAACGGCGAGCGGCCGCCCGGCGCCGGGCCCGGGCTGAGGTCGATGAGCTTGGCGCCCTTGTCGAGCACCCACTCGAGCTCGTCCACGGCGCGGTCGACGTCGTTGAGCGGGATGACGGCCGGGACGAAGATGCGGTTCTGGTAGTTGAACCCCCAGTCGTCCTCCAGCCACTGGTTGAAGGCCCGGGTGACGGCGTAGCCCGCTTCGATGTCGCCACGACGGAACGCCGAGCTGGCGGGAGCGCCCGCGGCGTGGACCACTGCGGCCTCGACACCCTGGCGATCCATGAGTGCCAGGCGGGGGTCCTTGTGCTCGAACGCTGGCCGCATCTCGTTGTAGCGCTGGACGAGCTCGGCGCGACTGAGGTTGTCGAGGTCGCGCATCGGGTTCAGGCGGTTGAGCATGGCCCCCGGGATGGGGATGTTCGCGTCCATATCGGGCACGTCGGACATGTCGACGCCACCGTGGCCACCTTCGGGCACCGGATGCTCGCCGGTGGTCTTCCAGGTGCGAGAATCGACGTGCTTCTCCTCGACGATGTCCTCCTCGTTCACCAGGGCGAACGTCTCACCCCGCACGAGCGCCCGCTCGCGCATCTCCGACGAGAGGTAGCGGTCGATCGCGTCCGGAGGTGGGTAGAAGTGGTTGTCGGCATCGACCACCTTGTAGGGGAGCTTCTCCTCCCGATCGGCGAGATAGACCCCTCGTTCGCCAGTTCTCACGTCGGTCGACATGGGCGTGCCCCCTTCTGGACGACAGCTTTCTTTCCGCCCAGCGTACCCTGAGACCTGCAACTCGTGCCAATGGAGACGCTACGGTGACCCGACACCGTGATGACGTCCATCGAACCGCGGAGACCGACATGGAGAACGAGGAACTCGAGTACCACGACGCCGCACCGACCGATTGGATCGAGCCCGGCGAGACGGCCCGGCTCGACGTCGACGGTTGGCCGATCGCGATCGCGAACGTCGACGGCGAGTTCTACGCCTTCCAGACGTTGTGTCCGCACCAGGGAACCAACCTCGGTGGTCTCCGACTGGAGGATCGCTGCATCATCACGTGCCCGCAGCACGGCAGCCGTTACGACGTCACGACCGGCGAGTGTGTCAAGCCGTCCAACGAGGACGGCTTCGACCAGGACATGGTCACCTACCCGTTGCGGGTGATCGACGATGTCATCCAGGTCGCGGTCGACTGAGCAGTGGTCACGGGGATGTCCCACACGCCGGGTGCACCACGACGCAAGATCCTCTGGAGCGCGGGGTTGCCACCGGCGACCCTCCCGGAGCGCATCACGGCGGCGTCGGTGAACGGGTTCACGGACGTCTCGCTCTCGTCGGCCGATCAGATGTGGGCACGCCAGGCCGGCGTGGCACCCGACGAGCTGCGCCGCCGGGCGGCGGACCAGGGGGTGGCGCTCTCGACGGTCGACGGCGTGGTCGAGTGGTATCCGCACGCACCTCCGAAACGCCCGATCGGCGCACCCGTCCCGGTCCACGAGTCGCTCCAGGCGGCGTCCGCGTTCGGCGCGAGCACCGTGAACGCGATCGCCCCCTATCCCACCGACCTGCCTCTCGAGGGGATCGCCGAACACCTCGCCGCGCTCTGTGATCAGGCGGCGGACCACGGGCTCCGCGTGCACTTCGAGTTCACTCCTCGCTCGCCGATCGACGACGTGGTGAAGGCCGACGAGCTGATCCGGCTCGCGGCCCACCCGAACGGCGGGATCCTGTTCGACACATGGCACTTCTGCCAGGTCCTCCCGGACCTCGACGCGCTCACCACGATCGACGGGTCGCGCATCTTCGCGGTCCAGGTCTCCGACGGCACGGACGCGTTCGTGGAGGGGTTGCTGGCCGACACGTTCCGCCACCGGCTCCTGCCCGGCGCGGGCACCTTCCCGCTCGTCGAGGTGCTGCGCACCCTCGACGCCATCGGCGGCCTGACCGTCGCCGGCCCCGAGGTCCTCTCGGTCGAGCAGTTCGCGCTGGACGTCACCGAGGCCGCCCGACAGCAAGGCGACGCCTACGACCGGGTGATCGCCGCAGCCGGGCTGGCGGGCTGACGCTCCGACAGGCGCTACTCGCCCACCGCGACCCAGCGCCGCTCGGCGTGGGACCGCCGACAGGCGTCGAGCACGAGCATCTCGGCGAGGCCGTCCCC
>SKSP01000123.1 GCA_007122945.1 Ilumatobacteraceae bacterium
ACCACCACCGCACACACCACCGCGGCCACCTCGGCATCACCGGCAACGCCGACGACCCCGACGGCCTCACCTTCACCGACCACCACGGCCGACCCATCACCCCCAACCGACTCATCCAACCTCCCACCCAACCACCACCGGCCACCGGCAACTACCAACACCCCCTCGGCGAACGCCTCCACACCCGCTGGATCCACTTCAACCCACCATCGACACGACCACGGCGAACCGACAACTGACGGAGTGGCCACCCGACGATTCGGCCGATGATCAGGCCGCGTCGCCGGCGTTGAACGCCCAGGCGATGCCGCCGGCCGTGTCCTCGACCGCGAGTCGCAGCGCCCACCCGGTGGCCGGCTCGTCGGCGTCCCACCACCACCAGCGCAGGTCGGCGAGGAGGTCCTCGACGGCGTCGTCGGTCGGTGGCCATTCGTGGTGCAGGTCGCCGAGGGCGCCGAGCACCCACCACGCACCGTCACGCCCCGCCGCCGCGCCCCGCCGACGTCCGTGCCCACCGCCGCTCGCTCCGGCCCAGCCGAGCCATGCCAGGGCATCGGCGGCGTCCAGCGCCGCGAACCGGGCCCGGCGCAACCCGAGGGCGCCGACCGCGGCCGGGGCGTCGCCCTCGACGCAGGTCGTCTCGACGCGGCCCTGCCCCTCGACCCACCAGCTCTCGACGAGGTGGCGCACGGCACCGTCGACGTCGGGGTCGTCGAGGGTCTCGGCCCGCGTCGTCGGGAGGTCGACGACCGGACCGACCGATGGTGCGGGCGGGGAGGGGAACTCGCCGCCGCCGTCGTGGTAGGTGGCGACCGGGTACGCGGGTTCCCACGGGCGCGGCGCCACCGGGATCTCGAGCACGGCCGGGAACCCCGTGAGCTCGTCGTCGTCCACCACGTCGCCACGCAGCGCACGTTCGTGGGCGACGAAGCGGGCCCGGAGGCCGACCTCGTCGGACCGGGCGGCCAGCTCGGGCGCGAGTTCGTCCCACGTGTGGTGTTGGGCGATCACCTCCGAGAGCGGTCCGATCGTGAACCGGCCGGCGTCGTCGGTCAGGACACCGACCGCCCACGGCGCCGGAGCGTGCAGGGCGATGCGGTACTCGGCCAGCGTGGAGGCGGGCCAGAGCTGCCGGCCCGTCGCGACCGCGACGCGGGCGCGGTCGCGTATCCGGCGCAGACCGTCCCAGTCGTGGTGCTCACACCGCGCGTCGATCAACCGGACCAGACCGTCGAGGTCGGCCCGGTGGATCAGTTCATCGAGCGCATCGTCGGTCACGCGAGCCTCACGCGAGCCTCACGCGAGCCTCACACGAGGGGCCACGGGTAGCGCGCCCCGGTCTCGTCGCTGGGGAACTCGGCCGCATCGGCGAGCGTCTCGGCGCGGTGGGCGAGTGCCTCGACCTCGTCGTCGGTGAGCATCGCGGCGAGGTCGAGCGGGACCTTCGACGAGAGCGTCCGCACCCGTTCGAGCAGCCGATCGGGCACGGGCTCGCCGGCGAACTCCCAGATCACCGTCCGCAGCTTCCACGAGGCGGCGAAGCAGAGCCCGTGGTCGATCGCCCACACGCGCTCCTCGGCCAGGAGACAGTGGCCGCTCTTGCGGTCGGTGTTGTTGGCGATCAGGTCGAATGCGGCGATCGAGCGGAGCTGCTCGTGCAGGTCGGCGCGCTGCTCGAAGATCGTGAAGTAGTGCTCCCGGTGATCGGCCTCCATGAACCACTGCACCGACCCCTCACCGAACGGTCCCTCACGGATGATCGTCGGCGGGACGGCCCCGATGCCGAGGTGCTCGCTGAGCAGGAACGCCGCTCGCTCGCGCCGGTGCAGGCCCGGTTCGAAGTCCCACAGCGGGCGCTCGCCGCGCACCGGCTTGTACACCGCCCGGTGGGACCGTTCGCCGGCGCCCCGGTGATGGAGCGTGACCAGGAACGTCGCGTTCGAGCTCCACGGCATGCGCCCCTCCACCTCGATCTCGGCGGTGGCGAGGAGCTCGAGGCGTTCGGCGGTCAGTTCATCCGTGGGCATGGGTGGCCGTCGGGGTCCATCGGGAGCGAGCACCACTGGCAGTCCGGTCGACCGGCGGCGACCACGTGGTCGCCGCGGTCGCAGAACGCCGCCGCCTGGCTGCGGGTCAGGTAGACGCGCAGCTTGCCCTGATCGTCGGTGAGCGGTTCGCCGTCGTCGTCGGTCGGCACGATCTCCTCGAGCTGGACGACGAGGCGGTCGTTCGAACGGTCGTACCCGAGGCCGATCGGGCCGAGCACGAACTCGGAGTCGACGGGCGTCGCCAGCTCGAGCGCACCCCCCATCGGTCGTTCCTCGGGTGCGGGCAGGTCGTGGAGGGCCCGGCGGAGATACTGCACGATCGCCATCACCTGTTGCTTCTCGCACTTGACCGCGACGCGCTGGCGGCCGACACGGGCCTGCAGGTAGAAGGTGCGCTCGCCGGGGCGTCCGATCGCGCCCGCGGTGAACGCGTCGACGTGCTCGAACTCGTAGAACGCGCTCACGACGGTCGGAGCTCCGCGAGACTGCCACCGGTCGAGTTGACGGTGAGCGCGATCGGGGCGCCGCCGACCGGCCAGGCGAGCGCGCTGATCGAGCAGGTCGAGACGACGATGCGCTGGAACAGGTCGAGGTGCGTCCCGAGCGCGTGGGCGACGGCGGCCTTGATCGGATCGGCGTGGGAGACGCACACGATCGTGCCGCCGGGGTGCGCGGCGCGCAACCGCTCGAGCGTGCCGACGATCCGGTGTTGCATCTCGGCGAAGCTCTCGCCGTTCGGGAACCGGAACGTGGACGGCGCGCGCTGCACGGTCTGCCACTCGGGCAACTTCATGAGTGCCTTCAGCTCGCCGCCCGTCCAATCGCCGAAGTCGGCCTCCAGGAGGCCCCGCTCGACCTTGGGGCGCATGCCGAGTGTCTTGCCGATCGGGGCGGCGGTCTCCTTCGCCCGTTCGAGCGGCGACGTGTACAGGGCGGTGACGGTCGCCAGCTCACCGATGCGCTCGGCGGCGCGCTCGGCCTGTTGCGTGCCGACGTCGGCGAGGTGGAGGCCCGGTGCCCGGCCGGGCAGCGTGGTGCCCGTGGTGGGTGTCTGGCCGTGCCGCACGAGCAGGATCGTGGTGGCCGGGGGTGGGCTCGGACGCTTCTTCGCCATGGCCGGGTCAACCCTAGAGGCGTTCTGCGACGATGGAGAGATGCAGCGGCGTTCGGGACCCCCAGCGTGCCGCCACCGGATCGAGGTGCTCGGCCGCCTGCGCGACGACGTCGTCGCGTGCCGAGCGTGCCCGCGCCTCGTCGCGTGGCGCGAGGAGGTCGCGGCGACGAAGCGGGCCGCCTACGCGGACCAGACCTACTGGGGGCGGCCCATCCCGGGGTTCGGTGATCCGGCGGCGCGCATCGTCGTGCTCGGGCTCGCTCCGGCCGCCCACGGGGCGAACCGGACGGGTCGGGTCTTCACTGGCGACCGCAGCGGCGACTGGCTGTTCCGGGCGATGCACCGCGCCGGCCTCGCCAACCAACCGACGTCGGTGGCGAGCGGCGACGGCCTCGAGCTGTCGGGTGCCTGGGTGACGGCGGCGGTCAAGTGCGCGCCGCCGGCCAACCGACCCACGCCGGTCGAGCGCGACGCGTGCGCGGCGTTCCTCGAGCGCGAGCTGGCGGCACTCGACCCGGTGCGGGTGGTGGTGTGTCTGGGGACGTTCGGGTACGAGGCGGCGTGCCGGCACTACCGGGTCCGGCCCCGACCCCGGTTCGGCCACGGCGCCGAGATCCGGGTGACGGACGGGCCGATCCTGCTGTGCTCGTACCACCCGAGCCAGCAGAACACGTTCACGGGACGGCTCACCGAACCGATGCTCGACGCGGTGTTCGCCCGCGCCGTCGTCCTCGCTGCCCCGTGACCCCGGCTCAGCCGGGACGCAGGGCACGAGCGAGGGTGGCGCCGAGCAGGCCGCGGGCCGCATGGGCGTCGTCGAGGAGCTCCGGCATCGACACGAACCCGTGGATCTGGCCGTGGAACGTCACGTGGCTCGTCGGCACCCCTGCGGCGAGGAGGCGTTCGGCGTAGGCGACGCCCTCGTCGCGCAACACGTCGTACTCGGCGGTGATCACGAGCGCCGGCGGCGAGCCGGCGACGGCCTCGTCGGGTGCGAGCAGCGGCGAGACGCGTGGGTCGTCGACCGTGCCCTGTCGACCGGACAGGTAGAGGTCGACGAACCAGCGCATCCCGTCGGCCGTGAGGAACAGCCCCTCGGCGTTCTCGCGGTACGACGCCGTCTCGCCTCGGGCGTCGGTCACCGGGTACACGAGCACCTGGTGGCGCAACGGGACGGGGGCGAGTTGGGCGACCACGGCCGCAAGATTGGCGCCGGCCGAGTCGCCGCCGATCGCGAGCCGGTCGGGATCGACGCCGAGGTCGGCGGCGTGCTCGTGCGCCCAACGCGTGGTGGTGATCGCATCCGTCAACCCGTCCGGGAACGGCGATTCGGGGGCGAGCCGGTACTCGACGCTCAGCACCCGGTGGCCCGAGGCGACACACAGCGCGCGACACAGGTCGTCGTGGCCGTCGACCGAGCTCAGCACCCACCCACCGCCGTGGAACCAGACGAGCAGGCCCGTCACATCGTCGGGAGCGATGGCGGGTGGTCGGTACAGGCGGGCCGCGACACCGCCGGCGTCGACGTCGCGCCATTCGCCGACCTCGATCGACGAGGGTTGGACGAGCGCTTCACGGGCGGCCCGGGCCTGGGCCGGCGTCTGCGTCTCGATCGGTGGCTGGCCGAGCGAGTCGAACAGTTCGAGCAGTGCGCGGACCTGCGGGTGGACGTACCGGGCCTGTGAGCGGGCCTGCGGGGGAGGCGGCATCGGGCCAGTCTGGCAGTAGCCTGTCGACGCTGTGAACACCCCTGTGAGCACCCCTGTGAGCACACCTGTGAACACCCGTCGCCCCGCCCGCCGACCAACTCGTTCCCCGGCCCGGATCGCCGTCGTCGCCGTCGTTGCCGTGTTGGGTCTGAGCGCCTGTGCCTCCACGCCGTCCGCCAAGCGGGTGGCGCTGGACACCGTCGATCGGGTCGTGGCCGAGGAAGGGTTGTCGTCCGTCGAGCGCGAGTGCATGCGCGACGCGATCGACGGCTACTCCGAGGACCGCCTCGAGGAGATCGCCGAGTCGGCCGACTCGGGGAACCCCGAGGGTGTGGCAGCGCTCGCCGAGTTCGAAGCCGACATCGCGGCCTGCCGCCGCTGACGCTCAGCTCCCGGCTGCGGGTGCCGGTGCCGGTGCGGCCTTCTTCTTC
This sequence comes from Ilumatobacteraceae bacterium, assembly GCA_007122945.1. Lineage (GTDB taxonomy): Bacteria > Actinomycetota > Acidimicrobiia > Acidimicrobiales > Ilumatobacteraceae > SKSP01. The sequence continues at coordinate 5,303 of SKSP01000123.1, forward strand.
TTGGGCGGCGGCACGCCGATCGCGGGTGCCGGGTCGGCGTCGGCGGGCCAGCGTCGCCGGCTGACGATCGACAGCAGCCGGAGCAGGCGCATCGCCTCGTCGTCCTCCTGGGCGGGGCGCGACTCGATGACGCCGTCGGCGATCATCCGGCCGATGACCTCCTCGCCGAGTTCGGTGCGCACGATCGTGAGCGTCCAGTCGTTGTCGACGCCGATGCCACCGGTGGCGATGTCGGAGTGCTCGGCCGCGAAGTCGGGGCAGTGCTTGCAGCCCTCGCGCGTCCACTGGTGGCACTCCTTCAGGTCGATCTCGTGGTACGAGCCGTCCTTCATCCAGATCTGGAACACGCCCTTGATGTTCATCTTCACCATGTCGGCCTTGCGCAGCCCGTACTTGGCCTCGAACAGCTCGGTGAAGATGGCGTCGTCGAACGTCTTGGAGCACAGCAGCCCGATGTTGAACAGGAACGGCTTGGAGACCTTGCCGGCCTTGCGGTCCCACATCACCGGCGGCGACGAGGTCTGGCAGCCCATCCCGACCATGGCGAGTCGCTCGAACCCCCGTTCCTTGGCTTCCGGCAGCGCGAGCGGGTTCGCGCAGTAGGTGTAGCGGCTGCCGGCGGTCGCGAGGATCTCCTCTTTGGTCGTGACGATCGCCGGCTTGGCCTTCCACTGGTCGTCGTCCTCGACGCCCGAGACGAGCGCGGCGTCGATGTAGTCGTTCTCGCGCAGCCAGATCAGCATCGCCGACACGAACCCGCCGTCCTGGCCCATCTCGTGGACGGTCTTCTCACTGGCACGGGTCAGCAGCAGTTGACGCCAGATGCCCGCCATCTCGTCGGGCTCGCGCACCCGCCCGAACAGGTGCATGTCGGCGGCCGGCTCCCACGCCCGGAACCGGGGGCACGCCCGGGTGCAGGTGGTGCACCCCTTCTCGCCGTGGATGCAGTTGTCGAGGCCGAGCTCCTCCTCGAGGTGGAACGGGATGTACTTGCCCTCTTCGTGCTCGTAGCCGATCACGTCGTGCGGACACGTCACCACGCAGCCCGCACACCCCGTGCACAGGCCCGTGGTGATGACCTCGGCGTACAGCTCCTTCCATTGCGCCGTCCAGCGTTCCTTCTTGTCGGCGGGAGCGGAGGGGGGTGCCGCAGTGTCGGTCATCCGGCAAGAGTACGTGAGCGCGCCCGGTCGGCGCCCGTTCAGGTGGCGGTGCGGTTCGGGGTGGCGATGCGGTTCAGGTGGCGATGCCGTGCGGGTGGCGGTGCGGTTCAGATGGCGTCGGGACCCTCGTCGCCGGTGCGGATGCGGACGACCCGCTCGACCGCGGTGACCCAGATCTTGCCGTCGCCGATCTTCCCCGTCGCTGCCGAGGCGGCGATCGTGTCGACGACGAGGTCGACGCGATCGTCCTCGATCACGATCTCGAGGCTCGTCTTGGGCACGAAGTCGATCCGGTACTCCGCACCGCGGTAGGTCTCGGTGTGGCCGCCCTGGCGGCCGAAGCCACGCACCTCGGCCACGGTGATGCCGGTGATGCCGGCTGCCTTGAGGGCGTCCTTGACGTCGTCGAGCTTGAACGGCTTGATGACGGCGGTGACGAGCTTCATGGGCCCGACGCTACCGCGGATCCCTCCGTCGGACCGCCTGGAGCGGTCCGTCCCGGTCGCCCGGAAAACGGGACGTCCCCGGGCCGCCGGTGGGCGACCCGGGGACTGCCCCTACCCCGCCACGACGGGGAGTGCGAGTCGGATGCTGCCGATCGGCGAGCGCCGGTCAGACGGCGTCCGCGCCCTCCTCGCCGGTGCGGATGCGGATCAGACGCTCGACGTCGAGCACCCAGATCTTGCCGTCACCGATCTTGCCGGTGGCGGCCCCCCCCGAGATCGTCTCGATGACCTGGTCGACGACGGCGTCGTCGACCACGACCTCGATGCTGACCTTGGGGACGAAGTCGATCTTGTACTCGGCGCCGCGGTAGGTCTCGGTGTGGCCACCTTGACGGCCGAAGCCGCGGACCTCCGTGACCGTCATGCCGGTCACGCCGATGTTCTTGAGTGCCTCTTTCACGTCGTCGAGCTTGAACGGCTTGACGACGGCGGTGATGAGTTTCATGTGAGTTCTCCTGGTTCGATCTTCGTTCGATGCTCGTCGGGGTGCGGGGCGCTCAGTGCGACACCATGTCCTCGCTGTAGCCGGACATGCCGTGCTCGAGGACGTCGAGGCCCTGACGCTCCTCCTCTTCGCTGACCCGCAGACCGATGGTCTTCTTGATCACGAAGAACAAGATGGCCGTCGTGACCGCCACCCACACGCCGATGACGAGGACGTGCAGGGCCTGCATGCCGAGCTGCTCGATCCCGCCGCCGTAGAACAGGCCCGCGTCGTCGCGGCCCAAGAACGCGTCGTCGACCGTCGCGAACAGACCGATCGCCAGGACACCCCAGGCGCCGCACGTGCCGTGCACGCTGATCGCGCCGACCGGGTCGTCGATCTTGATCCGGTCGAAGAACAGGACCGAGAAGACCACGAGGACGCCGGCGACGAGGCCGATGATCCAGGCGCCGAGGTAGTTCACGGCGCCGCAGCCGGCGGTGATGCCCACGAGGCCGGCCAGCACGCCGTTGCCGATCATGGCCACGTCGGGCTTGCCACCCTTGATCCAGATCGTCGCCGTCGCGGCGAGACCACCGCCGACGGCGGCGAGCAGCGTGTTCGTGGCCACGAACATCACGAAGTCGTTGGCGGCCAGCTCCGAGCCGGCGTTGAACCCGAACCAGCCCATCCACAAGATGAACACGCCGAGCACGGCCATCGGGATGAAGTGGCCGGGGATCGCCCGAGGGCGACCGTCGGGTCCGTACTTGCCGATGCGGGGTCCGAGGAAGAACGCACCCATCAGTGCTGCGATGCCGCCGGTCATGTGCACGATGCCCGACCCGGCGAAGTCGGAGAACACGGCGTCACCGACGTTCATCTCGGCGATGAAGCCGCCGCCCCAGGTCATGCGGACGACCACCGGGTAGATGATGGCGCACATCACGGCCGAGAAGGCCAGGTACGCCGGGAACTTGGTGCGCTCGGCCATGGCACCGGAGGCGATCGTGACCGCCGTGGCGGCGAACATCACCTGGAAGAAGAAGTCGGTGGCCGGCGTGAGGCCGCCGCCCTCGGGGATCTCGAAGCCGAGGCCCGAGAGGAAGAAGCTGTCGGTGCCGAAGAAGCTGTTGCCGGCCTCGCCGTAGGCGATGCCGTAGCCCACGATGAAGAACATCGTGACGCCGATGAACATGTCGGCGAGGTTCTTCGCCATGATGTTCACGACGTTCTTGGCCCGGGTCAGCCCGGCCTCCAGCAGGGCGAACCCGGCCTGCATCCAGAACACGAGGATGCCGGCGATGAACACCCAGAGGTTGTCCATGATCGCCTGCACCAGCTCGGCGTCCGAGAGCGCGTCCTGGGCGAGTGCGTATCCGGGGACGAGTGCGGCCAGTGCGAAGCCGATGGCTCCGGCGGTGGCGAACCGCAGTGCTCGATGATTCACGACTCGTTGTGTCACGAGTGGCTCCTTGTGATCGGGTAGGGGTGTGCGTAGGGGCACGACGGTTGGCGGGAACAAGCTCCGCGAGGGGCCACGCTGCCGCCCGAGGTGCGGCGCACGGTACGGGAGCCCGGTTTCGCCCCTGTCGCCCGAATGTTTCGTCTCTGTGGCCAGTTCGCGCGGGTGAACCGTCTGGGGGGATCGGCGGGTTCCGGTCGGTTGGCGCGGACGGTTCGGTCAGCGGGTGAACCGTCTGGGGGGATCGGCGGGTTCCGGTCGGTTGGCGCGGACGGTTCGGTCAGCGGGTGAGCATCCAGCCGCGGCGGCGCACGGTGCGGACGCGGTCGCGGCCGACGGCGCGGCGGACGCCGACGATGAGCGAGTCGCACCGGCGTTCGCTGAGCTCGGCGATGCCGATCGCCCGGGCGATCTCGTGGCGGCTGAGCACGCGGCCACGGTTCGCCTCGAGGACCTGGTAGACCGCCCACTCCTGTGGAGACAGGTGCTCGAGGGGGCGAGAGGCCTGACGCCGGCCGGGGTGTGACCCGGGGTCGGCACTCGACACAGGAGCGGGACGGTCCACCGACGAATGGTACGAACCGATCGTTTCGCCGGTGTTGGGCGCCCGTGAACGTCGTGTTACGGGGCGACTTGACCGGCGGGTCAAGTTGCGCCGAGAATGGGATGCATGGACCTGACCTATCCGACCGAGGCCGAGGAGTTCCGCACCGAGATCCGGTCGTGGCTCGAGGAGAACCTGCCCGCCGGCTGGTTCGACGAGGATTTCGAGATG
>SKSP01000379.1 GCA_007122945.1 Ilumatobacteraceae bacterium
GAGTTGCTCCGCGTTCACGCGTTTCGGATCTGGACCAGGATCCGGTCGTCGACCAGCTCGGCGGGGATCGTCTCGGGTCCGGCGAAGAGCCCCATCATCAGCGGGAACAGCTCCGGATCCATCGCCGCCATCTTCTCGCCGAAGAACCCCAGCCGAGCGCCGCGATTCGCGGCGTCCTCGACGGTGGCGGCGGCCACGATGTCGGCGATGAGCCGGACACGACGCATCCGCTCGACCCGCTCGGCCCCGTACGACGAGAAGTCACCAGCGCGGTGGGCCCCGTCGAGCACCAGGTCACGGACGGCGCGGGCATCGCGCATCGCGATCGACAGCCCTTGCCCGACGATCGGATCGTTGTGGCCTGCGGCATCCCCGATCAGCACCACACCGTCGGCGTACGGCGCCTCGGTCCAGGTGTCGTCACCGGGATACGTCGCGCACGGACCGGCGGGTTCCGCCGCGACGAGACGGTCGGACCACGGCAGACACGACACGGCACACGCCTCCAGGAACCGTCTCGTCCCCTCACGGCCGGCGAAGCGGGAACGGCCCTCGACCCCGGTGGCGAGATAGGTGCGGGCCCGACCCCCACCCTGATGGAACACCAGCAGGAGGAGGTTCGACCCGGCGATGGTGACCATGACGTCGTGGTCGTCGGGCACGTCGCCGAGGCCATCGACCAGCAGCCCGGCGATGTGGCTGACGGCCGGTTGCCGGTCGAGCGTGAGGCCCACCTGGCGACGCACCGTCGAGTTCCGCCCGTCGGCGCCGACGACCAGCGGGGATGTCAGTGCACCCTCGCCGCGTGGGGTGCGGTACGAGACGCTGATCGGATCGCCGAACCGCAGCTTCACGTCGCGGGTTCCGCGCACCGCGGTCGCGCCCGCCTCCACAGCGGCGTCGACGAGGGCCTGACACGCCGTCGGATGATGGAGGTTCAAGGTGCCCTCGACGCCGGGCACCATGGCCGACATCGGGATCTCCCCGGTCTGCCCCAACCCTTCGGCGTACTGCTTCCAGACCGGGGCGACGTGGGCGCCGGCGGCGAGCAGGACGTCCTCGACGCCGAGCTCACGCGCCTCCGCGACGCCCCAGGCATGCATGCTCTCGCCACGGACGCGGTCCTCGTACTCCACCGTTCCCTCGAGCAGCGTGACCCCGACGCCGGCCGAGGCCAGGGCGTAGGCCAGTGACGCTCCTCCGACGCCCCCACCGACGATGACGACATCGGTGGATCCGAGATGGCCCTCGGTGCCGGTCACTCCTCCGATTGTGGGACCCGGGCACGGAGCTGTCAACCGACCGTACCCGCGCCAACCGGCCCGACGCCTCGGGGGCGCGCGATCCGCTCACGGCGCCACCGTGACGACGAGCGACGAACTGGGGGGTGGGGTGCGCGACGATGGCGGGATGACGGAACCGGGGACGCTGGCATGGCTCGAGCTCGTGGACGAAGAGGTCGTGGAGCCCGACCTGCCGATCGTCGATCCGCACCACCACCTGTGGCCCGAGGGTGGCGCGTTGCCGTACGGGCTCGCCGAATTGGAGGCCGACGTCGGGAGCGGGCACCGGGTCGATGCGACCGTCTTCGTCGAGTGCGGGGCGTCCCGCCTGGATGACGGGCCGGAGCACCTCCGGCCCGTCGGGGAGACCGCGTTCGTCGCGTCACGGGCGGCGATGACGTCGCGGCCCCTGATCGCCGGCATCGTCGCCCGGGCCGATCTCCGCCTCGGGGCCCAGCTCGACGAGGTGCTCGACGCCCACACCGAGGCCGGTGCCGGGTTGTTCCGCGGCATCCGCCACGCGCTCGCCCGCGCGGAGCACCCCGAGGCGTTGCGCATCCCGGGCCGCAACCCGGTGGGGCTGTCGACCGACCCGGCGTTCCGGGCGGGAGTCGCCCGGCTCGGCGAGCGCGGCCTCACGTACGACTCGTGGCTCTACCACTACCAGCTGCCCGAGTTCGCCGAGCTGGCCCGGGCCGTCCCGGGGACGACGTTGGTGCTCGACCACGTCGGCACGCCGCTCGGCGTCGGCCCGTACGCCGAACGGCGCGCGGAGATCTTCGAGCAGTGGCGGCTCGACATCGCCGACGTCGCCCGCTGTGACAACGTCGTGGTCAAGGTCGGGGGCCTGGCGATGCCCGACAACGGGTTCGGGTGGCACGCAGCCGAGCGACCGCCGACCTCCGACGAGGTGGTGGCCGCGCACGCGCCGTACTACCGGCACGTCATCGAGTGCTTCGGCCCGGAGCGATGCATGTTCGAGTCGAACTTCCCGATCGACCGGTGGTCGCTGTCGTACCGCGTGCTGTGGAACGCGTTGAAGAAGATCGCCGCGGAGCACTCGGCCGACGAGAAGGCGGCGATGTTCGCCGGCACGGCGCGCCGGGTGTACCGGCTCGGCTGATCGTCGATCGAGACCGGCTCAACGGTCGCGCGGGTCGGCGGGCACGAGCACGACAGGTCGCTTCGCCCGGTGCAGCACGCCGAGCGCGGTCCCGCCGATCCGGAGGCCGGTGATGCCGCCGAGGCCGCGGGCGCCGACGACGACGAGGTCGGCCTTCACGTCGTCGGCCGTGCGGACGATCGCGTCGGAGACGGGCGTGGCGTCGGTGACGACCGGGCTGAACCGGTCCCCGAGTGCGCCGAGCGGTGCGGCCCACCGGGTCGTCAGCTCACGCTCGACCGCGACCCGCCAGTCCTCGGCGAACTCGGGGTTCGCCAGCGGGTGATCGGGCTCGGTGACGGCGATCGCGGTGACGGTGGCGCCGGTGGCCTCTGCCACGTGGGCGACCCAACCGATCGCGCTGCGGCCGTGGTCGGAGCCGTCCACGCCGATCACGATGCTCGAGATCAGCGGTGGCGCGTCCGGTGTGATCACCGCCATCGGGCGGGCGAGGTGGTGGGCGAGGTACTCGACGACGCTGCCGACCCGGAGGAAGCCCGGGCCGCGGCTGCCCTCACCGGAGCTGGCGACGACGAGCAGGTCGGCGTCGTGGCGCTCGACCGCGGCGGGGATGACGTCGCGCGGGTCGCCGTCGACGACCTCGAGGCCCGACGGGACGTCGTCGAGCGCGTCGCCGCACCAGGCCACCAGCTCCTGCTGGCGGCGGGCGCGTAGTCGCTCGAGGTAGCCGGGGCGCATCTCCGACTGCAGCGGGACGTGGGCGTTCACCGCCACCACCTTCGCGCTGGTCGCCCGTGCGAGCGCGGCAGCCCATTCGAGGGCGCTGCGCGTCGTCGTCGAGCCGTCCATGCCCACCACGATCCGTTCCATCGTCGGTACCTCCTCGCGTCCGATCCTGCGTCCATCGTGCCCCGCGCGCGCCCCCATGACCAGAGTCCAACGTCCTGACGGCCTCCGGACGGACCGCACTCCCGACCACTACGGTCACACCGACCAGAGGGGAGCCCACCGTGCCGTACGTCGAGCCGATCGATCGAGCCGAGTCGAGCGAGCACGAGCCGCTGTTCGAGCTCGTCGAGCAGGCGATGGGGTTCCTCCCCAACTCGATCCTGACGATGGCTCGGGTCCCCGGGCTGGCGCCCGCGTTCGCCACCCTCGCGGGCACGATCCAGACGACGTCGTTGCTCGACCCCGGCACGGTGCAGCTCGTCGCCCACGTCGCCAGCCGCTCGGCCGGCTGTCGCTACTGCCAGGCCCACACGGCCGAGCAGGCGGTCCACCGTGGTGTCGAGGCCGACCTGATCGAGCACGTCTGGGAGTTCGAGACCGACGAACGGTTCTCCGCGGCCCGTCGTGCGGCGCTGCGGCTCGCGCGGGACGCCGCCCAGGTGCCGAACGTCGTCGGGCCGGAGCACTTCGCCGACCTCGCCGACCACTACGACGAGGACCAGATCGCCGCGCTGGTCGCGGTCGTCAGCCTGTTCGGCTTCTTGAACCGGTGGAACGACACGATGGCGACCGCGCTCGAGGAGGCGCCGGCGCGCTTCGCCGGGCGGCACCTCAGCGATCGGGGCTGGACGGTGGGCAAGCACGCCTGATCCGGCGCCGACGTCGACGCGTACGCTCGATCCGGTGGCCGATCGGGGCGTGGTCGACGGGTTCTGCGACGCGGGGTTCGCCGGCGTCCGACGGGCGTTCGAGGACAACTTCGTCGACCACGGTGAGGTCGGGGCGGCCGTCACGGTGATCGTGCGTGGCGAGACCGTCGTCGACCTGTTGGGCGGGTGGGCCGACGCCGAGCAGCGGGTGCCGTGGTCGGCCGACACGTTGGTGAACGCCTACTCGGTCGGCAAGGCGTTCCTCGCCCTGCTGGCGCTGCGGGAGGTCGAGGCCGGACGGATCGGCCTCGACGACCCGGTCGCTGCGCACTGGCCGGCGTTCGCCGCGGCCGGGAAGGGGGCGACGACGGTCCGGCACGCGCTGGCGCATCGGGCGGGCGTGCCGGCGATCCGTGAGCCGCTCGTCGACGACGACCTGTGGGACTTCGACCGCATGTGCGACGCGGTCGCGGCGACGGCACCGTGGTGGGAGCCCGGCGAACGGCACGCCTACCACACCAACACCTACGGCCATCTCGTCGGCGGTCTGCTGCGCCACGCGACCGGGGACCTGCCCGGCACGCTGCTCGCACGGGTCGCCGGCCCGCTCGACGCCGACGTCCACTGGGGACTCGCGGACGCGGACCTCGCCCGCTGCGCACGGGTCGTGTGGGCCGGGCCGGAACCCGACCGCCCCGATGAACCCGACCGGTCCGGTGGAGGCGACCGGTCCGACGGACGAGCGAGCGCGACGCCCGATGCGGATGCCGACGACGAGGCGCGGATGGTCCTGCTCGGCTACGTGAACCCGCCCGGGTACTCCTCGATCGGGGTCGTCAACAGCGAGGCCTGGCGGCGGGCGCAGATCCCGTCGACGAACGGCCACATGTCCGCCCGAGGGATCGCACGGATGTACGCGGCGATCGCGGACGGCCGGTTGCTCGACCCGGGGCTGCTCGCCGAGGCGGTGCGACCACAGTCGCAGGGGCCGTGTCCGGTTCTCGGCCAGGACGTCACGTTCGGGCTCGGGTTCCAGCCGTGGACCGCGGCCCGGCCGTTCGGTCGGACGCCGGCCGGCTTCGGGCACTACGGGACGGGTGGCTCGCTGGGGTATGCCGACCCGTCGCTCGGGGTGGCGTTCGGCTACGTGATGAACCACGTCGTGCCGCGTTGGCAGAGCCCACGCAACCGGGCGCTCGTCGATGCGGTCCACGCTGCACTGGCCGGAGCGGGTGGAGCGGGTGGAGCGGGCGGGACGGGGTCGCGGTGAGCGAGCCGCAGGACCGACTCGGCGAGTACGGGTCGATGCGGGCGTTCGACGAGACGCCGGAGCCGCCGGCCGGCCCGGCGGTCGTCGGCGAGCACGGCGCGGTGGCACGCGACGGCCGGCGACGGTTCGTCGTCCAGCGCCACCGGGCGACCCGCACGCACTTCGACGTGCGGCTCGAGCACGACGGCGTGCTGCTGAGCTGGGCGGTGCCCAAGGGGCCGTCGCTCGACCCGCGTGCGCGCCGGCTCGCGGTGCGGACGGAGGACCACCCGTTCGCGTACCGCTGGTTCGAGGGGGTGATCGCGAGCGGTTACGGGAAAGGTGACGTGATCGTGTGGGACGACGGTTGGTGGGAGCCCGCCCCGGGCATCGTGGTTGACGACGCTCTCGACGAGGGGAAGCTGACGTTCACGCTGCACGGCGCCAAGGTCCGCGGCGGGTTCGTGCTGATCCGCACGGGCGACGACCAGTGGCTGCTCAACAAGCGCGCCGACGACCAGGCGGTCTCGCGTTGGTCGATCGAGGATCCGCCCCGGTCGCTGCTGACGTTGCGGACGAACGACGAGGTCGTGGCGGGGGAGCCGCCGCGGTGGGAGCCGCCGACGGACGACGAGCTCGCCGCGCTCGACGAGCTGTCCGGTGGCGGCGTCTGGGAGATCGGCGGCCGGACGGTGGCGTTGACGAACCTCGACAAGCAGCTGCTGCCGCCGCGCCCGCCCGACGCCCCGGCGGTGACCAAGCGCCACCTCGTCCGCCACTACACGACGATGGCGCCGGTGCTGGCCCCGGCGCTCGTCGCCCGGCCGGTGAACCTGACCCGGTACCCCGACGGCCCCGACGGCGAGAGCTTCTGGCAGAAGGCGGTGCCGGCCCACGCTCCCGAGTGGCTGCGCCGCTGGCCCGACCCGGGCGCGCGTCGGGGCCGGACCCGGGAGTACCTGGTCATCGACGGTGCGCCCGCGCTGGCGTGGGTGGCGAACGCCGCGGCCGTCGAGATCCACCCGTGGACGTCGACCGCGATGACGCCCGACGAGCCGAGCTACGCGCTCGTCGACATCGATCCCGGCACCGACACGTCGTGGGACGACACGGTGCTGCTGGCCCGGCAGTTCCGCGCCGCGCTCGACCACCTCGGGCTCGTCGCCGGTGCCAAGGTGACCGGCAAGCGCGGCATCCAGGTCTGGATCCCGGTCCGGCGCGGGCTCACGTTCGGCGACACCCGCCGATTCGTCGAGCGGCTCTCCCGCGCGGTCGGGGCGTCGGTGCCCGAGCTCGTCAGCTGGCGGTGGAGCACCGACGAGCGCGAGGGTCGGGCCCGGCTGGACTACACCCAGAACGCCGCCAACCGGACCCTCGTCGCCCCCTACTCGGTGCGCCCGGCCGCCGGCGGCCCGGTGTCGGTGCCGATCGAATGGGACGAGCTGGACGATCCCGACCTGCGCCCCGACCGCTGGACGATCGCCACCCTCCCCACCCGGCTGACCACGCTCGGCGACCCGTTCCGCGCCCTCTGGCCGATCCCCGCCCAGGACCTCCCCGCCCTCTGATCGGGGGTGCCGGGGGGAACTCGTGTTTCGTCCGGGCCGGATGTGGGGTAGAACATGGGGTATGCCGCGCCCCGTGTGGACCGGATCGATCTCGTTCGGGATGGTGTCCATCCCGGTGCGGCTCGCGCCCGCGGTGCGCCGCCAGTCGATCTCGTTCAACCAGCTCGACCGCGAGACGATGTCGCGGATCCGGTACAAGAAGGTCGCCGAGCAGTCGGGCGAGGAGGTGCCGAGCGAGCAGATCGTGAAGGCCGCGCCGGTCGGTGCCGACCGGTACGTGGTGGTCACCGACGACGAGCTCGCCTCGGTCCAGCCGACCCGGTCGAAGGAGATCGGCCTCGAGGGGTTCGTGCCCGCCGAGTCGCTCGACCCGACGATGCTCGACTCGACGTACCACGTCCTGCCCGACGGCACCGCCAAGCCGTACGCCCTGCTGGCCAGGGCGCTGGCGGAGGCCGAGCGCATCGGCATCGGCCGGTTCGTGATGCGCAACAAGGCGTACCTGGCGGCGATCCGCTCCGACGGTGAGCACCTGCGCCTGTCGACGCTGGTGTTCCCCGACGAGCTCGTCGGCACCGACGGCATCGAGGAGTTCTCCCAACTCGACGGCGTCGAGGTCGCCGACAAGGAGCTCGACATGGCCGTCTCGCTCGTCGAGGCGATGAGCGAGGACTTCGAGCCCGAGCGCTACGTCGACGACCACCGGGTCGCGCTGCAGCAGCTGATCGACGCCAAGGCCGCCGGCGACGACGTGTCCGTCGCCGCCGACACCGAGGAGCCCGCAGCGGTCATCGACCTCGCCGAGGCGTTGGAGAAGAGCCTCGCCGAGGCCAAGGAGGCCAAGGGTCGCCACCCGAGCTCGCGGGCCGCGAAGGGCGCCCAGAAGAAGGCGGCGGCCCAGAAGACATCGACGCGGAAGACGTCGGCACGGAAGGCGCCGGCTCGCAAGGCGTCCCGGGCGCGCAAGTCGGCGTGAGCCGACGCGACCCGGAGCGTCGTCAGTCGTCCTCGCCGTTGTCGGGGGTGTAGACCTCGACCCAGACGACGCTGCCGGGCAGCAGCGGGGTGTCCTCGAGCGGGAGCTGCTCGATGACGTCGCCGGGTCGGGCGATCACGTTGCTCGGCGCGACCTCGACCACCACGAGCTCGATCCGCAGTTCCTCCGCGAGCTCGGTGACCTCGTCGATCGACACGCCGAACAGGTCCGGCATCAGCGTGACCTCGGTGCCGACGATGTCGACGATCTCCTGCAGCTCGTCGATCTGCTCCTGCAGTTCGTCGCGCTCGGCGCGTCGTTCGTCGAGTCGGGCGGTCAGGTCGTCCACGTCGGCCCGGGCGTCCTCGAGGTCGCCGGTGGTGGAGACGAGCGCGGACTCGAGGTCGGCGATGCGGTCGTCGAGGACGGCGACCTCTGCCTCGAGCTGCTCGATCTGGGCGCCGGCGTCGCCGCGGGCGATGCGCAGCGACTCCTCGAGCTGCTCGACCTGCTCCTGCAGCGAGCTCCGGTCGTTGGTGAGCGTCACGATGCGGAGCGCGCCGAGCGCGACCACGAGGACGGCGACGACGGCGATGACGATGCGTGTCCGCGACGTTGACCGGGAATCGTCCTGGTCGGCGTGATCGGTGTCGTCGTCGGTCACGGCCTGCACGGCGGCGAACCTAGCAAGCGTGCCTGTCGCGGCCGCGGCAGGTTCGGCCGGCGGTTCACGATGTCATCCCGCCGAGCCCGAGACCGCCGCGCGCCCACTCGATCTCGCCCATGTGGCGGAGCCCGTGCTGGTAGATCCAGCACTCGAACGCGTCGAGCACGGTGATGCCCGCCGCGCCGGCGACCCGGGCGCTGTACGTCGAGGCGACCTGGGGCGGGAACGGTCGCTCGATCACCACCCGCGTGAGGTCGGCCGGGTCCATCGCCGCGAGGTGCGCCTCGGTGCGCTCGAACACGCGCGCCATGTACTCCTGGAACGCGTCGTAGTCGCCCATCCGTTGGTGCGACATCTCCTCGACGGTCCGGTGCTTGCCGTGGTCGTCCACCGCCATCTGGACCCGGGCCTGCCAGTCGGCGTCCCAGATCGGCGGCTGGCCGGTGATCAGCATGAACGAGGCGTCCATCATGTTGACGATGTGGAACAGCGAGAACGCGATCGGCAGTGCGCCGTCGCGCTCGACGTGGTTCACGTGGTCGAGGTCCATCGACGCGACGGCGTCCTCGTAGAGGGAGTGGAGCGCGCGCATCCGACGTCGCAGCGAGTCGAGGACGAGCGGTGCGGTGTCGGTCGGGCCGGCGTCGGCGGTGCCTGTCGTGGTGCCTGTCGTGTTGGTCGTCGTGTTGGTCGTCGTGTTGGTGGTCGTGTTGGTGGTCATCGGGTCACTCCTTGGACATCTCGGCCGCCGCCGTGGCGGCGACGTCGGACGGTGACGGTCGCGACCGGACGTCGAACGTGACCCGGTCGATGGTGGCGGTGAAGGGGAACGGCGCGTCGTAGTCGTGGACCACGGGGGAGAGGGCGTCGCGGCCGATGTCCATTCCGGTCGAGCCCATGATCCGCACGATCTGTGGGACCTCGACCGAGGCCAGGTCCGTGCCGTCGACCCCGATCGTGATCGTGCCGCTCGGCTCGCCCCGCCGACGGTCGAACCGAGCGGTGAGCGCGTGCGGGCCGGGCGTCAGCTCGACCGGCGCACTCGCCCGGCTGTGGTGGCCGAGCGCGTTGTAGTCGAAGTGCAGCCCGCGCTCGTCGACGAAGAAGCTGTGGCCGACGTTGTGGGCGCCGCGGGCGTAGACGACGCCTCGGGCGGGTTCGTCGC
>SKSP01000137.1 GCA_007122945.1 Ilumatobacteraceae bacterium
TCAGGGAGGAGTTCGCTCATGTCAGCATCTGCACCCGGCGCCACGCTCGTCGCCCGGGCCGTCACCGTCACGCGGGGGCCTCGCCTCGTCCTCGATGCCGTCGATCTCACCGTTGCGCCGGACCGCCGGGTCGCGCTCGTCGGGCCGAACGGGGTCGGCAAGTCGACGCTCCTCGGTGTGCTCTCCGGCCGAGTCCCGGTCGACCGAGGTTCGGTGACGGTCACGCCGCCGACGGCGACCGTCGGGTGGCTGACCCAGGAACCCGAACGGAGCGACGACGAGACGGTGCGCGCCCTGCTTGCCCGCCGCACGGGCGTGACCGCTGCGCAGGCCGAGCTCGCTGAGACGACGGCGGCGCTCGCGGCCGGAACCGACGATGCCGGCGACCGGTACTCGGCGGCACTCGACCGCTGGCTCGGCCTCGGCGCCGCGGACCTCGACGCCCGGATCGGCGAGGTATGGGCGGACCTGGGCCTCGCCGAACGCCTTCTCGACCAACCGACGTCGACGTTGTCGGGCGGCGAGGCGGCCCGGGCCTCGCTCGCCGCGCTGGAGCTGAGTCGCTTCGACGTGTACCTGCTCGACGAGCCGACCAACGACCTCGACCTCGACGGGCTCGCGCGTCTCGAGTTCTGGGTGCTCGCCCGGCGCGCGCCGATGGTGCTCGTCAGCCACGACCGACGGTTCATGGAACGGGTCGTGACCCACGTGGTGGAGATCGACGAGTTCAGCCACCGGGTGACCGAGTACGGCGGTGGGTGGTCGGCCTACCTGGAGGAGCGCGAGACCGCACGTCGGCACGCATGGGAGCAGTACGAGGAGTACGACGCGAAGCGCAAGCAGCTCGCCGGTCGTTCACAGCAGGAGCGGGAGTGGGCGACGCAGGGGCTCGCAAGGGTGAAGCGCACGGACGAGCCGGACAAGAACATCCGTCGCTTCAAGATCGACCAGACCGAGAAGCTCGCCGGGAAGGCGGCGCGCACCGAGAAGGCGATCGAGCGCTTGGAGTCCGTCGACAAGCCGCGTGAGCCCTGGCAGCTCCGGATGGAGGTGGCCACCGTCGCACGGAGCGGCGACGTCGTCGCACGCTGCTCGGGCGCGGTGGTCGACCGGGGCGACTTCCGGCTCGGCCCGATCGACCTGCTCGTCGAGTACGGCGAGCGGATCGCACTCGTCGGCCCGAACGGCAGCGGGAAGTCGACGCTGATCGACCTGCTGCTCGGTCGGGTCCAACCCGACGCCGGGACGGTGCAGTTCGGCGCGGGCGTGGTGGTCGGCGAGGTCGAGCAGGTCCGGGCGCAGCTGACCGGGGCCACGACGCTGGTGCGGGCGTTCCAGGACGCGACGGGCATGACCGTGCCCAATGCCCGCACCCTGCTCGCCAAGTTCGGCCTGGTGGGCGATCACGTCGAGCGCGCCACCGAGTCGCTGTCACCGGGGGAGCGGACGCGGGCGTCGCTCGCCCTGCTGATGGCGAACGGGGCGAACCTGCTCGTGCTCGACGAGCCGACCAACCACCTCGACCTGCCCGCCATCGAGCAGCTCGAGTCCGCCCTCGACACCTTCGACGGCACGCTGCTCCTCGTCACCCACGACCGCGAGTTCCTCGACCGGGTCCGCGTCACCCGCACCCTCCCCCTCACCGCCGGTCGACTCACGTCGTAGCCCCCCGAACCGTCCGCGCCGATCGACCGTTTCCGGCCGGTCCCGGCAGACGGTTCGCAGCTCCCACCCCGAACCGTCCGCGCCAACCGGCCGGAGTGGGCCCGTTCGCCCAGACGGTTCGCTGAACGGGAGCTGAAGATTCGTGACCGGTGTCATCCGGGGTGGCCTCGGCGCCGTAGATCTGATGTCCACATCCACTCCATCCACGGAGGTTCCCCATGAAGAAGAACAAGCTCATCGTCGGTGCGGTCGCCCTCGGCCTCGGCCTCGCCAGCTTCGGCGCCGGCGCCGACGCCAAGGGCAAGGGCCCAGCCGACGGCACCTGCGTCGCCAAGGGCGTCTCGAACCTCGACGGGCCCACGATTGCGGCGGCTGCGAACGGCAGCCTGCTCGGCAGCAACGTCGTCAACGCGGTCATCTTGGACCACGTGTTCAATGGTGCGAAGGGCGTCGGCGCGATCACCGGGGCCGACTGCTGACGATCTGACCCTGTGAACTGTCTGCGTCGATCGGCTCGGTTGGGCCGATCGGCGCGGACGGAACTCGGGGGTGACACACCCCGTGGGTAGCCTCCGCTCTATCGCTGAGCACCTGGTTCTCGAGGCGTTCTCGCCGGCGGTGCGGGGGTGGTTCGCGAGTTCGTTCCCCGAGCCGACGGCACCGCAGGTGCAGGGGTGGCCGCACATCGCGGCGGGCGAGCACACGCTGATCTGCGCCCCGACCGGGAGCGGCAAGACGCTCGCCGCGTTCCTCGCCTCGATCGACCGGCTCGTCACCACCCCGACGCCCGAGGCGCGCTCGCACCGTACCCGGGTGCTGTACGTGTCGCCGCTGCGGGCGCTGGCGTTCGACATCGAGAAGAACCTGCGGGCCCCGCTGACCGGCATCGGACTCGCCGCCGAACGGCTCGGCGAACCGTTCGTCCAGCCCACGGTCGCGATGCGCACGGGTGACACCCCGGCCAACGAGCGCCAGAAGCTCGTCCGGCGTCCGCCCGACCTGCTGATCACGACGCCCGAGAGCCTGTACCTGATGCTGACCTCGTCGGCGCGCGAGACACTGCTGGGTGTCGAGACGGTGATCATCGACGAGATCCACGCGATGGCGGCCACGAAGCGCGGTGCCCACCTGGCGCTCACGCTCGAGCGGCTCGACGAGTTGGTGACCGCCGCCGGCGGATCGAGTCCGCAGCGCATCGGGTTGTCGGCCACGCAGCGTCCGCTCGAGGAGGTCGCCCGCTTCCTCGGCGGGTTCGACGCACCGGAACGTCCCCGGCCGGTGGCGATCGTCGACGCCGGGATCCGCAAGCCCCTCGACGTCGAGGTCGTGATCCCCGTCGAGGACATGTCGCAACTCGGACAGGTCGTCCCGATGTCCGAGCGCGAGCTGCACAGCGGGCCGGCCACCGCCGCGCTCGCCGAGCGACGCACGAGCATCTGGCCGAGCGTGTACCCGGAGATCCTGAGCCGCGTGCTCTCGCACCGCACCACGATCATCTTCTGCAACGCTCGCCGCGCCGCCGAGCGGTTGGCGGCCAAGCTCAACGAGCTCGCGGAGGAACAGGGGATCGGTGTCGACCCCGAGACCGGTCTGCTCCGCGAGGAGCTGGTGAAGGCACACCACGGGTCGCTCGCCCGCGAGCAGCGGGTCGTGATCGAGGACCAGTTGAAGCGCGGCGAGCTGCGCGCGATCGTGGCCACCAGCTCGCTCGAGCTCGGCATCGACATGGGCGCGGTCGACCACGTCGTACAGGTCGAGTCGCCCGGCGCCGTCAGCCGGGGCCTGCAGCGCATCGGGCGGGCCGGGCACCAGGTGGGCGAGCCCAGCAAGGGGTCGATCTTCCCGAAGCACCGCGGCGACCTCGTCGAAGCGGCGGTCGTCACCCGCCGCATGGTCGACGGGCTGATCGAGCACACGCGCTACCTGCGCAACCCGCTCGACGTGCTCGCCCAGCAGATCGTCGCCCACGTGGCGATCAGCGACGAGGTCGCGGTGAGCGAGCTGGCCGCGCTCGTGCGGCGGTGCGCCAACTTCGCCGACATCTCCGACGAACTGTTCACCAACGTGCTCGACCTGCTCGCCGGTCGCTACCCGAGCGAGGAGTTCTCCGAGTTGCGTCCCCGGATCGTGTGGGACCGGGTCAACGACGTCGTCCGCCCACGCGACGGCTCGAAGCGGCTCGCCGTCACGAGCGGCGGCACGATCCCCGACCGCGGGCTGTTCGGGGTGTTCCTCCCCGACGGCACCCGGGTCGGTGAGCTCGACGAGGAGATGGTCTACGAGAGCCGGCCCGGCGAGACGTTCCTGCTCGGCGCCTCGACCTGGCGGATCGAGGACATCACCTTCGAGCGGGTGGTCGTCACGCCGGCACCCGGTCAGCCGGGCAAGATGCCGTTCTGGCACGGCGACCGGCCGGGTCGGCCATTGGAGCTGGGCCGGGCGCTCGGTGCCTTCGTCCGCGAGATCCGCTCGCTGCCGCTCGACGACGCGCTCGTCCGCCTGCGCGACGAGTACGCGCTCGACGCGTTGGCGTCGGCGAACCTCGTGCAGTACCTCGACGAGCAGGCCGAGGCGACGGGCGCGGTGCCCGACGATCGCACGGTGGTGGTCGAGCGATTCCGCGACGAGATCGGCGACTGGCGGATCTGCATCCTCAGCCCGTTCGGCACACCGGTCCACGCGCCGTGGGCGATGGCGATCGAGCGCCGGCTGGAGGACGCGTTCGGGATGCCCGTCGAGACGATGTGGGGCGACGACGGCATCGTGATCCGGCTCCCGGAGGCCGCCGACGAGGTGCCCCTCGACGCGCTCGCGATCGATCCCGAGGACGTCGACGAGCTGGTCGTCGCGACCCTGCCGCAGACGTCGCTGTTCTCGGCCCGGTTCCGCGAGTGCGCCGGGCGGGCGTTGCTGTTGCCGCGCCGGCGTCCCGACCGGCGCACGCCCCTGTGGCAGCAGCGCCAGCGAGCGGCCGACCTGCTGGCCGTCGCCTCGAAGTACCCGACGTTCCCGATCCTGTTGGAGACGTCACGTGAATGTCTCCAAGACGTGTTCGACGTGCCGGCGTTGCGCGAGGTGCTCGGGCAGCTCCGCTCCCGCGCGGTGCGGATGGTGCAGGTCGACACCGCCACGGCCAGCCCGATGGCCTCCAGCCTGCTGTTCAACTGGATCGCCGCCTACATGTACGAGGGCGACGCCCCGCTCGCCGAGCGGCGAGCCGCGGCGCTGGCGCTCGACCGCGATCTGCTGCGCGATCTGCTCGGCGCGGAGGAGCTGCGCGAGCTGCTCGACCCCGAGGTGCTGACGACGGTCGAGCTGGAGCTGCAGTGTCTCGCCGACGGGCGCCGGGCCCGCAGCGCCGACGAGCTGCACGACGTCCTCCGCCGGGTGGGCGACCTGTCGCCCGACGAGGTCGCGGCCCGCTGTGCGTGTGATGCGGCCGTCGCCGCCGCCTGGACCGCCGAGCTCGTGGCCGAGCGGCGGGCCGTCGAGGTCCAGGTCGCGGGCGAGGCGCGGATCATCGCCGCCGACGACGCCGCACGCTACCGAGACGCGCTCGGCGCGGCGATACCGGTCGGGTTGCCGGCCGCGTTCACCGATCCGGTGGAGCGGCCGCTGGACGACCTGGTCGGCCGGTTCGCCCGCACGCACGGACCGTTCACCACCGGCGAGGTCGCGACCCGCCTGGGCGCCACCCCCGAGCGGATCGTCGACGCGCTCGCCCGGCTCGATGCCGCCGACCGGGTGGTGCTCGGCGAGTTCCGTCCCGGCGGGGTGCACCGCGAGTGGTGCGAGGTCGACGTGTTGCGCCAGCTCCGCCGCCGGTCGCTCGCCGCGCTCCGCCGTGAGATCGACCCGGTCGAGCCGGACGCGCTCGCTCGCTTCGCGGCCGGCTGGCACGGTGTTCCCGCCGAGCGACGCGGCACCGACGCGCTCGTCGAGGCGCTCGGCCTGCTCGCCGGCGCGCCGCTCGTGGCGTCGGCACTCGAGCGCGACCTGTTGCCCGCCCGGGTGCTGCACTACCGGCCGACCATGCTCGACGAGCTGTGCACAGCCGGGGAGGTCGTGTGGGTCGGTGCCGGCGCGATCGGCTCGACCGACGGTCGGATCCGGCTCTGCTTCGCGGACCAGCTCGCCGTGCTCGCGCCGGCGTGGCCGTCCGACGAGCGCGACCGGCCCGACGGCGACATCCACGACGCGGTCCGCGACCACCTGGCGGATCGCGGTGCCAGCTTCTGGGGTCAGCTGCGCGAGGCATCCCCGTCCGCGACCGACACCGAGTTGCTCGCCGCGCTGTGGGACCTGGTCTGGGCGGGCGAGGTCACCAACGACTCGTTGACGCCGTTGCGCGCCGTCGTCGCCGGCGCCAAGGTGGGTTCGGCGTCGCGCCCGACGCGGGGCCGGGGAGGGAACCGCACCCGCCCTCGGCCCGGTCGGGTCGCTCGGCTCGGCCCACCCGCCGGCGCCGGGCGGTGGAGCCTCCTCGGCCCGTTGCTCGAACCCGCACCGACGGCGACCGAGGCGGCCCACGCCCAGGCGCTGCAACTGCTCGAGCGCCACGGCGTCGTCACCCGCGAATCGGTCGCCACCGAGGGCGTGGTCGGCGGGTTCACCGCGGTGTACGGCGTGCTCAAGGTGCTCGAGGAGCGCGGCCGCGCCCGCCGCGGCTACTTCGTGTCGGGCCTCGGCGCCGCGCAGTTCGCGCTGCCTGGTGCGGTCGACCGTCTCCGTTCGGTGCGCGACCCGGTCTCCCCCACGGTGGACCCGCCCGCACCGCTCGTGCTCAACGCGACGGATCCCGCCCAGCCGTACGGCGCGGCGTTGCCGTGGCCGCCGACCGATGGCCGTCCGCAGCGGGTCGGATCGGCGCGGGTCGTGCTCCGCGACGGGGTCCCGCTGGTGTGGTTCGACCGGCGCGGCCACCACGTCGTCGTGTTCCCCGCCGGCCGTGACGATCCGGTGTGGATCGATGCGTTGGTGGCGGCCGACCACGACGGTCGTACCGAGATCCGCAAGGTCGATGGTGATCGGGTCCCGCCGGAGCTGGCGACGGTGTTGCGCGACCACGGCTTCGTCGACGGCTATCGCGGACTCGTCGTCCGCCGATGACACGCGTCACACCGGGTGGCGCTTGACGTCGTCCAGGTGCTCACTACGTTGGGGGTGCATGTTGCGCACCGCCAGGACCGCGACCGCCGCCGTCCTCGCCGTGGGCGTCATCGCCGCATGTGGTGACGACGACGGGGACCCGCTCGCCGGAGGCGGTGATATCGATCTCGACGACTTCGACGATCCCGCCGACTTCGACGACTTCGGCGATCCCGCCGACGGGCCCGGCGCCGACTGGGACGGACCGGTCGAACTGGATCTCGACTTCGACGAGCTCCGCGACGTCGTGAGCGACGCGTTCGACGGCGCCGACATCGGCCGAGGCTCGGCCCGGTGGGGCAGCTACGCCGAGGTCTTCGTCGACGTCCGGCTCGGTGAGCTGAGCGAGGCCGACCTGCTCGCGGGTTGCGAGGGCGTGACCGAGTGGCTGTTCGAGCGCCCCGAGGACGAAGCCGTGGGTCCGGTGGTGGTCGAGGTCAGCGAGGGCGAGACCGGGACGCCCTCGGACGAGTGGGACCTCGTCGTGGTCAACGACGGACTGATCCCTCGCGAGGAGCGCGGCAGCTGCGCACCCGCGTAGCGGGGACTCGCAACCGCTTCAGGTCCGACCGGGGAACAACGGGAGGATCAGGTCGCGCGCCAGCTCGACCCATGCGTCGGGTTCGGGTGCTTGGTCGCCCGACATGTCGTGGAGCACGAGCGCGAAGCCGAACTGCTGGAACAAGAACGCGAGTGCGTGCGGATCGCGGGACGGGTCGATGTCGCCGCGCTGCTGGGCGCGCCGGATGATCTCGACGAGGCGGGCCGCGATCTGCTCTTGCAGATCGGTGACGGCGACCCGCACCTGTTCGTACCGTTGACTGGCGGCGAGGGCGCGGACCCGCAGCCAGCGTGAGGTGCGGAACGCGGGGTCGTCGGGACGGATCAGCTGGGCGGCGAGGCCCTCGACGAACGCCTCGCCGTGGGCGTCGCCGTCGAGGAACTCGCCGAGCCGGTCGACGCCTTCCCACATGCGGCCGGCGTACTGGTGCAGGTAGACGGCGACCACCAGCTCCTCACGGTTCGAGAAGTTCGAGTACACCGCACCGGTGGTGAGCCCGGCCCGCCGGACGACCTGGGCGAGGGTGAGGTGGTCCTCGCCGACCTCGTCGATGACGGCGGTCGCGGCCTCGAGCAAGCGCTCCCGGACGGTCAGCTGGTCGGGTGGCAGGGTGTGCGCCGCAGGCATCCACACGAGCATACCCGTCGCCGCACGTTCAGTGGTGATACGACCACCAGTGGTGATTCACCCTCACGGAACGTGGTCGTCAGCGCGCGAGTTCGTCAAGCCGGATGATCGTCCGCCGGAAGTCGGCGACCATGGCCGTGAGGATCTCGGCGACCGGCTCGACGGCGGTGATCCGACCGGCAACCTGGCCCGTGAGCGCGATCGAGGCGTCCATGTCGCCACCGAAGTAGAGGTCCTTGATTCGGGCGAGCACGCCGAGATCGACGTGTTCGTCGCGCTCGAGCTCCTCGGAGCGCGACGTGCGCAGCGCTCGGAGACCGGGGCGGCTGTGACGGTTCAAGAAGACGGTGTCGGTCTCGGCGGCGGCGACGATGGCCTGCTTCCAGTTGTCGTGCACCGGCGACTCGGCGGCCGACACCATCCGCGTGCCCAGCTGCACGCCCTCGGCACCGAGCGCGAACGCGGCGGCCATGGTGGCGCCGTCGACGATCCCACCCGCGGCGATGATCGGGACGTCGAGCTGCGAGGCGACCAGCGGCAGCAGCACCATCGACGCGACGTCGCGCGGGTTCTTGAAGCCGCCGCCCTCGCCGCCCTCCACGACCAGGCCGTCGACACCGGCGTCGACCGCCTTGCGCGCCCCGGCGAGTGTCGGGACGACGTGGAACACCGTGAGCCCGGCGTCCTTCAGCTGTGCGGTGTACCGGTTCGGGTCACCCGCCGAGGTGGTCACGAACCGGACCCCCTGCTCGACGACGAAGTCGACGATCGCCGGGTCGCGCACGAAGGCCTGGGCGATGTTGACGCCGAAGGGCTGATCCGTCAGATCGCGCATCTTGGCGATCTCGTCGCGCACCTCGTCGAGCTGGCCCGACGACGTCTCGATGATGCCGAGCCCGCCCGCGTTCGACACGGCGCTGGCGAGCTGGGCCCGGGCGATCCAGCCCATCGGCGCCTGGACGATCGGGTAGCGGGTGCCGAGGAGCTCGGTGACGCGGGTGCGGACGGGTGCGGGTGTGGTCATCGCGTCATCCGAGCGCGCGGAGGCCCGCCCACGCCAACCGGCTCACCGATCGGGCGACCTCGTCGGGGTCGAACGGCTCGCCGCGGTCGACGAGGCGGCGACTGGCACCTTCGGCGAGCCCGACCAGCGCGTGGGCGATCGTGCGTCGCTCCTCGTCGTCGATGTCGACCGCGATCAGCGGGGCGATCGCGCCGGCCGCCTGGTCGGTGATCCGGCGGACCGCCTCGCGGAACTCGTCGTCCCGGCGGGCGCCGCCGCCGAAGAGCAGCATGAAGGCGTCGTGGTCGTGGGCGACCCAGCGGAAGTAGGCCCGGAAGCCGCGCTCGGTCTGTGACTTGCCGTCGGAGGCGTCGGCCGTCGCCTTGACGATCGCCGACAACAGGCGGTCGCCGACCTCGTCGAGCAGGGCGAGGAACAGGTCGCGCTTGGAATCGAAGTGCTGGTAGAGCACCGGCTTGGTGACGCCGGCCGCCTCGGCGATGTCGTTCATCGACGCGCCGTGGTAGCCGGCGCGGCCGAGCACCTCGAGGGCGACGTCGAGGATCTGCTCGCGACGGGCGTCGGCGGGGAGTCGGGTGGA
>SKSP01000337.1 GCA_007122945.1 Ilumatobacteraceae bacterium
GCCCCGAGCCCGGTCGACATCACCCGCGCCTACACCCCCACCGGGGTCCAGATCGTCACCGGCGGCGGCGCCCCGACGACCACCGACAACCAGGCCGCCGACAGCGACGTCGATGCCCCGGCGGCGGACGAGGAAGCGGGCGAGTGGCCGTTCGCCTCCAAGATCACGGCGACGGTCGACGACGCGCGCGACCTCGAGAACCCGTACGGGTTCGGGTTCGTCCCCGGCGGCACGCACACGATCGAGTTCGAGGTCCCACCCGGCTACGCGCTCCCCGAGGGCGCCGAGACGGCGCAGGTGAACGTCGACGACGTCGTCGACAGTGCCGGTCGGGACCAGGTCGTCGACCGCACCTATGCCGCACTCGACCGCACCGTTCGCGTCACGTTGACGTACCCGTCGGGCGCGGCGAACCGCGACCCGACCGTCCGGCTGCGGTACACCGTCCCGGTCGACGACGGCCCGGACCGGGTCGAGTGGATCGATCTCGAGCCCACCGACGACGATCCGTTCGTGTTCGAGGCCGACGTGCCACCACGGGTCGCCGCCTACGACCTCGTCGTCGAGGACGAACCGCTCTACCGACCGTCGAGCACGAGCCCCACGACGCTGACCGTCGTCCCAGGGGCCGATCAGGTCACCGTGACGGTCGCGTTGGTGCCCGACAAGGGCACCGTCACGGTGCCGGTGCAACAGCAGGACTCGGCCGACACCGACATCGGCGCGCTCGAGGGCCCAGCGACCATCACCTTGACCCGTGGAACGTCGACCCTCTCGCACGTCGTTCCCTCGGGGACGTCGATCGACGAGTGGACCTTCGAGGTGACGACGGGCGGTACGTACGTCGCGACCATCGTGAAGGACGGGTACGTGTCGACCTCGTCGTCGGGCAGCGGGAACCCGGGGAGCACCACGACGCTCCCGGTCGTGACGGCGACCAAGAAGCACACCGTGGTGGTATCGGTCGACCCCGGCCAGATCGGCGGGACGACCGTCACGGCGGTCCCCGTCGGTAACAGCCCACCGGTCACCGCGACCATCGACTCGAACACCTGGACGTTCCGGATCGAGCCCGACAGCGCCTACCGCTTCCGCGTCGAGCGAGCCGGCCACTTCACGACCGTGCTGCCGAACGGGCCCGACGGCGACCCGCTGGTCGCGCCGATCGGTGACACGGACAACCTGACCCAGGTGACGCTCCTGCGCCGCGTCGTGAACGTGCCGGTCAGCCCGACCGGCGACGCCAACGGTGACGTCGAGGTCACCGCATCGATGGCGATGTCAGGTGGCCCGTTCACGAGGAAAGCCGATGTCGACGTCGGTGGCTCGGGCACCCTGAGCTTCACCAGCACCGACGACCCCGGCGCGATCCCGCTGACCGCCGCGGCGACCGAGGTGTCGGTTGCCGCGGCGGGCTATCGCTCGCGCACGTTCCTCGCCGCCGACGACCCCAACTGGCCGATCACATCGTTCCCGAGTGCCGAGGTCGCGCCCACGGTCACCCAGGCCCAGCGGACCCAGGCGCTGTCGACGGTCTCGCTGCACCCGAACGTCACCGCCGTCACGGGCACCGTCACCGGCGTCGATGCCGGCACCACCGTGACGCTCCGAGCCTGTGACGAGCAGCAGAGCTGCACCTCGGTCGACACCGCCGACACCGTCGACGACGACGGCGTGATCCGCTACGCGTTCCCCTCGGCGAACGGCCCGTCGACGTTCGCCGTCGGGAGCTACGTCGTCGAGGTCGACGTGCCCGGCACCGGGTCGGGTTCCGAGTCGTTCTCGATCACGCCGACCGCTCCGCAGGGCGCGACGGTCACCGTCGATCCGCTCACCGTGACCGCCCAGACGGCCACGGTGACGGTGACGGTGTCCGGGCCGACGAACGGTGTGAGCATCTTCGACGGCAGCACGAACATGAACGCGACCCGGGTGGACGAGACGAGCGATTGGCGTTTCACCCGCACCGAGACCGATGTCGCGGCGACCTACGAGGCCCGAGCGGACGGATTCGTGTGGACGTCGTTCGGCGTGTCGACGGTCCCGGTCAGCCGACAGATCACCGCCTCGGTCACGCTGCCGAGCTTCCCGACGATCTCGGGCCAGATCACCGAGGATGATGGCGACGGCGGGACGGTGGGGGCCGGGAACGCAACGATCGCGATCCATCGTGATGCGTGCGGCGCCGACGGTCCCACCGGAACGCAGATCAACGGGGGCTTCGCCGACGAGCAGGGTTCGTACAGCGTGAGCGGCAGCCAGAGCGGCGGTGGCCGTGCTGGCGACTACTGCGTCGCCGCGAGCAGGAACGGAGCGAGCGGATCCGGCACCATCACCGTCTCGGTGAGCAACGACACCGCCAGCGTCAGCGGCACCACCAGTTTCCTGATCGAGTGACCTACACCCCTCCCACCCTCGGTCCCCGTCCGATTCCGTGGTGGATCCCGTTCACCGGGCGAACACCGATGTCGGCAGCACCCTTCAGTCGAGGAGGGCGAGGAGGACGAGGGCGAGCGCGGTGAGGGCGCCGACGGCGGCGGGCCACGGCCACCACGGCGGGGTCTCGACCACGACCGGTTCGGGTGGTGGAGGTGGTGGCGGCGGCAGGGGTGGCGGCGGCGGGGGCGCGGGCTTCGGATCGAGGTCGGCCTCGCAGCGGATGCAATGCGTGGCGGTGATCGCGTTGAGCTCGCCGCACTCGGGGCACACCTTCGTGCCGATGTGCTGACGGCCACCGGCGCCGGGGAGGCGACGCATCGCCGTGTCGGTCGACTCGACGGCCGCCGCGACGGGCACCGCGGCCGGCGCCCAGAACAGCGGGTAGTCGCAGTGCTGGCAGAACTCCTCGGCGGAGCGGCGGATCGTCACCAGTCGGGCGACCTTGCCGCACTCGGGGCAGGCGATGTCGGGCATCAGCGCTCGTCTTCCTCGTCGTAGAGCCGGGGGCGCTCGTCGGGCTCGGAGTCGGGTTCCGAGCCGGGTTCCGTCCCGGGCGGTGGGGGGAGGCCCTCGACACCGGGGCCCATCGAACCGGCACCGACGATGTCGTCCATCGTGGCGTCGGTGGCCTCGGCGCGCTGGGCCCCGACCGACACCGCCTCGGGCAGGCGCGCGCCGGCGCGCACCGCGATGTGGGCACGCTCGGGGTCCTGGATCGGCCAGACGAGCTCGCCGGCGACCAGCAGCTCGAACGTGCACGACGCCGGCAGCTCCGTGCGGACCATGATGATGATGTCCTCCTCGGTGGCCCACCCGGTCGACCCGAGCTCGATCCGGACGTGGGGGGTGGTGCGCGGCGCTTCCCCCTCGGCGTACACGCCGCCGTTGTCGCTGACGGTGACCGGGCCCTTCGTGATCGCCTCGAGCATGCGCTGCATCCCGTGGCGCGTGCCGCGCCACTTCAGCAGCTTGGAGTACTCCATCACGATCTCGCGCTGGATCGCGTCGTCGAGCGACGAGTCGATCAACTCGATGCCGAGCCACCGGCTCATGAGGCGCACCATCTCGTCGGGGGCGACCGCCGGGTCGAACATGTGCGGCAACGTGTCGATCTGGTGCAAGACGGTGTCGCTGACCGACTGGAAGATGCCGAGGAACCGCATCAAGAAGTCGTCGTCGGTCATCCCGACGGGGAGCTGGTGCGCCAGCCAGTCGTCGCGGCGCGTCATCGCACGACCACCTGGTGATTGGTCGAGAGGAACAGCGAGTCGGCGCCGAGCTTGACGAGCTCCTTGCCGAAGCCGACGCGCTCGTGGTTGCGGAGGTCGTACTCGAAGAACAGGACCTCCTCGACCCGTTCGACACCCTCGACCGCCTCCAGCATCTGGAACACGGCCGGCGAGTTGAGATCGGCGTCGAACGCCCAGCCGTGGCCGTCGGGCCCGCCGGCGAGCGGGTTCAAGAAGCGGTACAGCGCGTTGATGGCCCGATCGCGCACGAGGCTCGCCGGCCGGCCGGGTCGGGCGACGAGCAGGGTCGCGATCGTGACGCCCTGGTAGAACGGCGTCCCGATCTCGATGCTCGTACCGAGGATGCGGCGCTCGTCGAGATGGGCCGACACCCGTTCGATCATCTCGTCGGGCAGGGCGAAGTCGTCGAGTTGCAGCATCTCGGGCGGACCTTCGATCGCGGGCACGATCAGCAGCCGGATCGGGTCGCCCGACACCGCGGGCGGGAGGCAGCGCACCCGTGCGATGCGCGGGTCGGCCTCGACGGCGAGCCGCTCGAAGTCCGACATCGTGACCGCGCGCGCCCCGGTCCGCAACGTCTGCGGGCCGCGCCGCTTGGCGTTCTCGACCGTCTCGGCGTCGACGCCGCCGGTCGCCGGCGCGAGGTTCTCCACCCCCGTGACGTACGGGATCGCGGTCCGCAGACCGGTGAGCGTGCCGGCGCCGACGTTGCCGATCGCCCCACCGCCCCAGCGGTACCGCGTGACCACGACCTGGGCGCCCTCGGGTGGCACGGCACCGTGCTGGCGGGACGAGCCGTCCGGGTACCGGATCAGTGGCCCGAATCGGATCTGGCCCGTCGTGCTGTCCCACGTGAAGTGCCGGTCGCCGGGGCCGGAGGCGACGAAGTCGTGCACCTCGGTCCAGTCGGCGCCGCCGTCGTGCTCGACGACGCGCACGGTCTCGCCGGTCCGACGGGGGAGCACGGGCGTGTTGCGGACCGTGAAGACCTGGTCGGGCTTGCCGGTGCTGACACCGACCATCTCGTCGGTGTTCGTGTCACTGTGCTCGGCGACGACGGTCCCGCCGAGCGTCGAGGCGCGCACGGCGCGGACCTGCGGTGACGTCCGGTACGACGGTTGGCCCGGCGCGGTCGGGAGGAGTCGGGCGCGCAGCCAGAACGCGCGCTCGCCGCCGAGGGTGAGCGGCTCGTGGGCGTTGGGGACGAGGAGCAGCACGTTGCCGTCGCGGTTCAGCCCGCCGGTCGTGTCGGCGCGTCCACCGTCGCCGCTCGGCGCGATGGTCGTCTCGATCCAGCCCTCGCCCTGCCAGATCTCCCACACGAGGGGCGGTCGGTCGGGGATCACCCCGATGCCCTCGACCGTCGCCGAGATGTCGAGCCGCAGCGCGCTGCCGGCGAGCGAGTCCTCGAAGCCGAGGTAGAAGCAGTCGCCGGGGAGGACCGCCGGGAAGCAGAGCACGCTCGACAGGCCGAGCGAGAGGTCCTCCCACACGTCGACGTAGGAGTCCTCGCCGCTGGAGGTGAGCGCGGCCGTGAGGGACGGCTGTCGGATCACCAGATCCTCCAGCGTGGTGAACACGCGCAGCGCCCCGACGGCCCCGGTGGTGCCGACCTGGGTGCCGGCGGGCACGACGACCGACTGGGCGTCGGCCGACGAGAGCCAGAAGGTCAGCGGCGCCCGGGCGGCCGCGGCGGGGAACGGCTCGAACCCGAGCAGGTTCAGCATCCGGCTGAAGAACGCGTCCGGCACCTGGTTCAGCCGGTACAGCGTCATCTCGGTCATCCAGGCGAACAGCTCGATCAGCGCCACCCCGGGGTCGGACAGGTTGTGGTTCGTCCACTCGGGGCAGAACGACGGGATCAGTCGCTTGGCCTCGTCGACGATGTCCTGGAACGACCGATCGTCGAGGTTGGGGACCGGCAAGCTCATGATTCGTCCTCTCGGGGGATGACGTAGAACGGGTACACCAGGTTGCGGCGGTCGTTCGTCGTGCGGACCCGGTAGTCGATGTGGATGTAGACCTGGCCGGCCGAACCCGGGTCGGGTTCGACGCGGACGTCGTCGAGGATGACGCGCGGCTCCCACCGGCCGACCGCCTCACGGACGGCCTCGGCCATCAGCCCGAGCGTGTTGGCGTTGATCGGTTCGAACAGCATCTCCCAGATCGCGCACCCGAAGTCCGGGCGCATGACGCGCTCGCCGGGTGCCGTCATCAGCACCACCCGCAGCGACGAATCGATGCCGTCGGCACCGCTCGTCGTCGCGATCGCGCCCGACTGGTCCACCCGAAGCGGGAACGCGATGCCGTGCCCGATGAAGTCGGCGGCGTCGCTCATGGCCGTCCCCCCGAGGTGCTGGCCTTCGGATCCCCCATCAGTTCACCTTCACCATCGAGCCCTTGACCTCGGTGATGGCCGAGCTCTGCAGCTTGGCGGGACCGTTCGAGGTGAGCTGGAGCTGGCCCTGGGCCTCGACCTTGGTGTTGGCCTTGGACGAGGACTGGACCTGGTTGCCGTCGATCTTGAGATCCTTCTTGGCCGAGATCGTGATGTTCTCGCCGGCCAGCGTGATGTCGCCGTTGGCGGCGAGCACCAGGCGGGCCTTGTCGTTCTTGATCTCGATCGGCTTGCCGTCGTTGGCGATGACCTCGATCTTGTCGTGGCCGAGGAACAGCTTCGTCGCGCCGTCGGCGAGCTCGATGCTCACGTTCTTCTTGTCGTCGGCGTCGCCGTCGTAGAACGTCATCGTGTGGCCGAGCTTCGACACGATGGTCCGCTTCTTCATCGCCTCGTCGTCGTTGTGGCGGGCGAGGGGAGGGACGTCGCGCCCGTTCCACACCGCGCCGATCACGTAGGGGCGGGTCACGTCGCCGTGCTCGAACGCGACGAGCACTTCGTCGTCGACCTCGGGCATGAACATGACGCCCCGGTCGGGCCCCGCACCGATGGTCGCGACGCGTGCCCACGCGCTCTCGACGCCGTCGTCGAGGTACGGGAACCGGACCTTCACCTGACCGTAGTTCTTCTCGGTGTTGCGATTGTTGGTGACGACGCCGATCGTGACGCCGTTGCCGAAGGTCGGTCGGTGCGCCGCTCCGGGCCCGGCGCCGAGGAGGTCGACGAGCGACGACGAGTCGTACGCACCGACGGTGAACCGAGTGTGGTACGGCTCGTTGCTGCGGAACACGTGCTCGGCGCTCGTGACGTAGTAGGTGCCGTTCCAGTTCTCGTCGATCCCGTCGACGTCGCACAGCACCCCCGGCACGAGCGCCGGGTTGCCGGTGGTCTCGCCCCGCCCCACGAGGTCGCCACTGGCCATCCGTCGGGCGTACCCCTTGGCGATCGCCTCGCCGTCGGACTCGCTCACGATCGGGTGGGCCCACGTGCGGGCGGTCCGGCCCTCGCGCGAGCGGCTGCGCGACGAGGACTCGATCGTCACGTCGCCGGCGGGCGAGGTCTGCGCCGACGTCTCAGATGTGACGATGGCCTGCTTGCTGGCCGGATCCCAGCCGTGCACCTCGACGGTCTCGGGATGCTCCCGGGAGGTGTAGCGAGCGTTGAAGCGGCGCAGGTCCTCGCCGAACTCCAGCTCGATCGTGCTCCCGCGTTCGCGCGGCCGCACGATCATCGTCGTGCCGTCGACGAGCCACTCCATGCCCAACCGGGTGGTGATCCGGTGGACGAACTCGATGTTCGAACCGACCTGCATCAGATGCTCGAACGTGGGCTCGCTCGCCGCACTGTCGATCTGCGCCGAGAGCCCGGCGTCGGATGCGATCGCCCGCAGCACGTCGCTGTACGACTGGTTCGTGAACGCCCGGACCTGCGGGTCGGTGCCGATCTTGCGTCGGTTGTCGTAGCCGGACACGACGAGCACGCGGGCGGTGCGGTCGTACTCGACGGCGAGACCGTCGATCGCCCCGACGAACACCTTCTTCGCGCTGCCGCTCGTGTCGTCGAAGGAGATCTCGACCCGCTTGCCGATGGCGAACGCGGCCGGGAGCGGCTCCTCGGAGGAGAAGCGCAGCTGGAACCAACCGGCCGCGCCGACGCTCAACTCGACGCGGACCTCCGACAGCTGGCCGTACAGCTCCTCGGAGATCTCGTCGCCGTCGACGACGACCTCGGCGGCCTGGGTGACCCCGGTCTCGGGCATGTCAGGCGCGCTCCGGGATGGCCAGGTGGCTGCCCGGCGCCAGGTCGAGCGGGTCGCTGATGCCGTTCATCGAGGCGATGTCGCGCCACATCGTCGCGTCGCCGTAGTAGCGGGCGGCGATCCGGTCGAGCGTGTCGCCGACCTGGACCTGGTGGGTGCGGTTCGGCTTCGGCGTCCCCGAGGTCGGGTTCTGCGGCCCCCAGTTGCCACGGATCTCGTACTGCGTGAGCGAGAGCTCGACGTTCGCCCGGAGCGGGACACCTTCGTGCGAGAAGTAGGTGTAGGTGATGTTCGTCGAGGCGATGATCGACTTGTACGAGTGGATCTTCGTTCCCCAGTGGAACTTCACCCACGGTGGCCGCCCGTTGTTGCGCCGACTGTTGTGTCGCGGCAGCGACGGGTCGATCTCCATCAGCTGCAACAGCTTGTCGGTGTACGTGGTGACCGACTCGCCCGTGTGGGTCGTGTCGAACACCAGGTTCAGCGAGAACGATCCGCTCTCGCCGCCGCGGAACCGCATCGCGGGGCGACCCTTGCCGGGCACCTTGTCGGGGC
This sequence comes from Ilumatobacteraceae bacterium, assembly GCA_007122945.1. Lineage (GTDB taxonomy): Bacteria > Actinomycetota > Acidimicrobiia > Acidimicrobiales > Ilumatobacteraceae > SKSP01. The sequence goes on from SKSP01000337.1 coordinate 8,402, forward strand.
CCCACGAGTTGGAGACCTTGAAGCTGAACTTGTCCGGGTTGAACATGCAGTCGATGCGTCCGCCGGTCTCGATCTCGAGGTAGGCCTTCTGGAGTTGGGTCGGCACGTCAGTCCCCCTTCCGCTGGTAGGTCGTGTCGCAGGTCGTGTGCCAGGTCGTGTGCCAGGTCGTGTGCCAGGTCGTGGGCCAGGTCGTCATGTCACAGCCCCGCCCAGCCGCGGCCGCCGCGGCGTTCGAGCTCGACGATCACGTGGTCCTCGAGGCCCCGGAACACGACGTCGAGGTGATCGATCAGTTGCTCGCGGAACCAGGCGATCCCCTCGTTGGAGTTCAGCAGGTCGGCGAGGTCGTCGGCGAGGTCGTCGTCGAACTCGCGCCCGGCCGCAGCGCCCGCGGCGGCCGCCGCCGCCCGCTTGCCTCCCGAGCGGGACCCGCGACCCTTCGACGTGCTCCCACGGTCCTCGTCGTCCTCGTCCTCGTCGTCGTCCTCGTCGTAGTTCGTCCAGTTCGAGGTGTCGGTGTCGAGGAAGCGCCGGATCGTCCCCGACCCCGACGACCCGGACGATCGGCGGACGCCCGAACCGCTGCGTCCACCGGTGATGCGGGCCGCCATCTCGTCGGCGGTGACCGAGCCCGAGCGGGAGGCGGTGCGGGTCGGGCTGCGCCGGATCGTCGGCTCCGCGGTCCGGCTCGTCGAGCGGCCCGATGGTGAGCGTCGAGCGGCCGGTGCGCTCGGTGTGAGCGGGGCGCGTGCCATGATCCGGCCGATCTGCTCGGCGGCGCGCTCCTCCGGGCCGCGGACGTCGTCGTCGAAGAAGCGCGGCTGCGGCGACGGGTGGGCGACGTGGGCCAGCTCGTGGGCGATCACCTCGGTCGTGCGCGGGTCGGATCGGACGGGCGGCGCGGCGAGGTGGATGACGTCGTCGACCGTCGCTGCGACCTTGCCGACCGAGCGGAGCGCACGTCGAGAGCTGTCGTCGGTCGACATCAGGACCTGGCGTCGGCCCGTGATGGCCTCGGCCATCGGTGTGAACCGGCGCGGCAGCGGTGCGGGTGCCGGCGGCGCGGCGCGCGAGAGCTCGGTCAGGAACCGTTGGGCCAGCTCGTCGCCGCGGCCGGCCGGCGGGCGCGCGGGTGTCGGCCGGTTCGCGGAGGTGGCGTCGCGACCGATGGTCACGGTCGTCGCC
>SKSP01000319.1 GCA_007122945.1 Ilumatobacteraceae bacterium
CAGCCGCTGGCCCGGCGCGTTCCCCCAGTACCGGCCACATCATGCCGAACGGGTGGCCCGGCTGGAGCGTTCACTGCCGGAGGGTCTGCACGTCGCCGGGGCCAGCCATCACGGCATCGGCATCCCGGCCTGCGTGCGCAGCGCGACCGCCGTCGCGCGGGAAATCCTGCAGGCATCGCCACAACGTGCCGATGACGCGCGATGATGGGTGGTGCGATGACAGGCCGGCACAGACGACCAGCACACCACCTCCGCGCGCCGCGGCGACGCCGGGGCCTCCTTCACCTGACGACGGTCGCCGCCCTGGTCGGCCTGCCGATCCTCGCCGCATGTGGCAGCGGCGACGGCCAGGTCGCGACGGCCGCCGAGGAATCGAGCACGACCGAGACGGCGGCCCCGTCCACGACGGTCACCGTGCCACCGACGGCGGCGAGCACCACGTCGTCCACGACCACGACCACCACGACCACTTCCACGACGACCACCACGTCGACCACCACCACGTCGACCACCACCACCACGACGGCGCCCCCGGAGACGATCCCGGAGCAACCACCCGAGCCGGTCACGCCACCCCAGGACGAGTACGGCGCCGAGCCGCTCGTCGAGATCGGGTCGATCGAGATCCCGAGCATCGGGGTCTCGTCGGTGCTCTACCAGGGGATCCGCCTGACCACCCTCGACCAGGGGCCCGGCCACTGGCCCGGGACGGCGCTGCCGGGCCAGGACGGCAACACGGTGGTGGCCGGTCACCGCACCTCGCACGACCGGGTGTTCCGCGACATCGACCAGCTCGTCGAGGGTGACGAGATCATCTTCCACCTCACCGACGGCAGCCGTCACGTCTACCGGGTCACGGGGGTCCAGATCATCGAGCCGACCGACGTCTGGATCGTCGACCCGACACCGTTCGGCCGGGCGACGCTGTTCGCCTGCCACCCGCCGGGCTCGACCCGTCAGCGCATCGTCGCCTTCGCCGACCTCGTCACGGCATGAACGAGCCGGCCCCCGCCGGGCCGGCACCGACCCGGATGACCGGTCCCCCGTCGTCCCTGCTTCACCGCGTCGCGGCCCCCGCCCTCGCCGTCCTCGGCGGTTTCCTGGTGGCCCTCTCCATGCCGCCGTGGGGCTTCTGGCCGCTCGCACTGATCGGGATCGCCCTGCTCGAGGTGTCGCTCGGCGCCCGGCCGTCGCGTCGCCGGCGTCTGCTGCACGGCTTCGTGTTCGGGCTGGCATGGATGTCGATGGGGATGGGGTGGATGTGGTTCCTCACCGTGCCCGGGTATCTCGTCGCCTCGACCGTCTTCGCCGGGATGCACGCTGTCGCGGCGCTCGCGGCCCCGACCGGGACGTGGCGCGTGATCGGGCGACCGGCGGCCCACACGCTCGTGGAGGCCCTGCGCCTGGCGTGGCCGTTCGGTGGCATCCCGTTGGCGACGCTCGGCATCGGTCAGGCCTCCGGGCCGTTCCTCGGGCTCGCCGGGGTGGTCGGCGTGCTGGGCCTCACGTGGGTGACGTTCCAGATCGGGGCGGCGATCGCCGGGCCGGCACCGGTCGTCCCGACATGGGTCGCCCCGGCCACGGGGAAGCGGCGCGGCGTCGGGACGCGCGGCGCTCCACACGGGACGCTGGCACTCGGCGCGATCGCGGTGCTCGTGGTGCTCGGCGCCATCGCGCCGTCGGGGGCGGCGACCGGGCGGACGCTGACGATCGCCGCCGTGCAGGGTGGCGGCGAGCAGGGCACCTCGGCGCTCGACGTCCCGAGCGCACTCGTGACCGAGCGCCACCTGGACACGACGGCGGCGATCGACCCCGACGACCCTGCGCTCGCCGACCTCGACCTCGTGCTCTGGCCCGAGAACGTGGTCACGATGCGCCGCGAGCCGTTCGAGGGCAGCGCCGTCAACGCCGCGATCGCCGAGCAGGCGGCCCGGCTCGGCGTGCCGATCTCGGTCGGGATCACCGAGGACGCCGACGTGACGGGGCGGGGTGGTCCGGACCGGTTCACCAACGCCCAGGTCGTGGTGCTGCCCGACGGGTCGGTGACGAGCCGCTACGACAAGGTCCGGCGAGTGCCGTTCGGCGAGTACGTACCGCTGCGGGGGCTCCTCGAGGCCGTCGGCGCGCCCATCGACCAGATCGGGCGCGACGCGGTGAGCGGCACCGAGCCGGCGGTGCTCGACATCCCCGCGCCGGACACGGACGGGCCGGGGACGCGGGCGGCCGTGGCGGTCTCGTGGGAGGTGTTCTTCGCCGGTCGCGTCCGCGAGGGTGTCCGAGAGGGCGGCGAGGTCGTGCTCAACCCCACCAACGGTGCGTCCTACACCGGCACGATCCTGCAGACCCAGCAGGTGGCCTCCAGCCGACTGCGCGCCGTGGAGACCGGCCGGTGGGTGGTCCAGGCAGCACCCACCGGGTTCACCGCGTTCGTGTCACCCACCGGCGAGGTCGTGCAGCGCACCGGGGTGAGCGAACGGGCCGTGCTCGTCGACACCGTCGACCTGCGATCCGGGCAGACGTGGTACACACGGCTCGGCGACGCGCCGATCGTGCTCGCGCTGGTCGTGCTGTGGGCCGCGTCGGTGTGGTTCGGGTGGGCCGGCACGTGGTCACGGGAGCGGCTCACAGCTCGACGATCAGCGTGACCGGGCCGTCGTTGACCAGCTCGACCCGCATCTCCGCCCGGAAGCGGCCGGTCTCCACCCTCGCGCCGAGCGTTCGCAGTTCGTCGACGACGGCATCGACGAGCGGCTCGGCGTGCTCGGGCCGGGCGGCGGCGGTCCAGCTCGGTCGGCGGCCCTTCGCCGTGTCGCCGTAGAGCGTGAACTGACTGACGACGAGCACCTCGCCGCCGACGTCGGCCACCGACCGGTTCATCACGCCGGCGTCGTCGTCGAAGATGCGCAGCCCCCACAACTTCGCCGCCATCTTGGTCGCGACCGTCCGGTCGTCGTCGTGGGTGACGCCGAGCAGGACGCACATCCCCATCCCGATCGCCCCGACCGGCTCGACGCCGCCCGACCCCGCGACGGTCACCGCCGCCCGCTCCACCCGCTGAACCACCGCACGCACCCCCCACCTCCTACCAGAACCGTCCGCGCCGATCGACCCGAACCCGCCCGTTGACGCGGACGGAACGGGCAGCACCACCCCAGAACCGTCCGCGCCGATCGACCCGAACCCGCCCGTTGACGCGGACGGAACGGGCAGACTGGCGGGTGTGATCGAGCTGCGGGTCGAGGGGGCGGTGGCGACGGTGGTGCCGCGGTGCGGCGGGCGGATCGGTTCGCTGGTGGTGGACGGCCACGAGCTGCTGGTCGGGGCCGACGATCCGGACACCGCCCACCCGATGACGTGGGGATCGTTCCCGATGGCGCCGTGGGTCGGGAGGGTCCGGCGCGGTCGGTTCACGTTCGACGGCGTCGAACACCGGCTGGAGACGAACCTGCCGCCGCACGCCATCCACGGGACGACCTTCGACCGACCGTGGGCGGTCACCAGCGGACCCGAGGGGGACGACGACAGCGTGGGTCCGACACGTGCGGCCGTCCGGTTGGCGATCGACCTCGGGTGGGAGCTCGGCGGGCGGGCGACCCAGGCGATCACCCTCGTCCCCGGCGAGCTGCGGTGCGAGCTCGCGGTCCACGCGGTCGATCGAGCGCTGCCGGCCGAGGTGGGCTGGCACCCCTGGTTCGTGCGGCCGGATCGCGTCGTGTTCGAACCCGAGGCGATGTACGTGCGCGACGACGACGGCATCGTCACCGGGGCCACGGTGGACCCGGCGACCGTGGACGGGCCGTTCGACGACTGCTTCGTCAACGTCCGGCCCGCGGTGCTGACGTTCGGCGAGCTCGATCTCACGATCACCTCCGACGCCGATCACTGGGTGCTCTACGACGAGCCCGACCACGCGACGTGCCTGGAACCGCAGTCCGGGCCGCCCGACGCGTTCAACCTGACACCCCGTCGGCTCGCGCCCGGCACCACGTTGCGCCGCACGATGACCTGGCGCTGGTGACGCCGCGATCGACGCCTCCACCCGCCCGACCGGGCGATTTCGTCGGTACGCCTGCCACTTACCGAACGGTACGGCCGGACGGGTAGCCTCCTGCGGATGCGTTCGCCCGCGGGACTGGCACCCGACGCCCCGCTGACCATCGCCTACCTCACCTATCGCGGCAAGCCGCACGTCGGCGGTCAGGGCGTGTACACCCGGCACCTCACCAAGGCGCTCGCCGATCTCGGCCACCACGTCGAGGTCTTCGGCGGCCAGCCGTACCCGGTGCTCGACCCGCGGGTCCCGCTCACCGAGCTCCCCAGCCTCGACATCTTCAACGACCACTACCCGGGCCGCCTCCCGGCGATCTGGGAGCTGCGGACCCGGGAGGACTGGCTGGAGACCGGTGTGTTCCTCACCGGGACGTTCCCCGAGCCACTGGCGTTCAGCGCCCGGGCCCACCGGCACCTGAAGCGCCGGGTCGGCGAGTTCGACCTCGTCCACGACAACCAGTGCCTCGGCTGGGGGATCCGGCGGATCGAGGCGATGATCCCCACGATCGTGACGCTCCACCACCCGATCACCAAGGACCGCGCGCTCGAACGCCAGCACGCCAGGAACCGGTTCAAGCGGTGGTCGGTCGGTCGCTGGTACTCGTTCGTCGAGATGCAGGGCAAGGTCGCCAGTTCGTTGCCACGCATCGTCGTCGTCAGCGAGAACTCGATCCGCGACATCCACGCCGACATGGGCGTCGGCTACGACCGGATGCGCCTCGTCCCCGTCGGTGTCGACCCTCAGCTGTTCCGACCGCTCCCCGACGTGGCCCGCCGACCGGGCCGGCTGATCACGACCGCGTCGGCCGACGTCGCGCTGAAGGGCCTGTCCTACCTGATCGAGGCGATGGCGAAGCTGCGAACCGAGCGGGACGTCACCTTGACCGTGATCGGCAAGCCGAAGCCCGGCAAGACGATGGAGTTGATCGAACGGCTCGGCCTGCGACCCCACATCGAGTTCGTGTCCGGGGTGACCGACGAGCGCATCGTCGAGTTGTACAGCGAGGCCGAGCTCGCCGTCGTGCCGAGCCTCTACGAGGGTTTCAGCCTCCCCGCCATCGAGGCGATGTGTTCGGGCACCCCGCTCGTCGCGACCGACGGCGGGGCGCTGCCCGAGGTGACCGGCACCGACGGCGAGACCGTGCTCGGCTGCCGGGCCGGCGACGTCGAGTCGCTCACGGCCGCGATCGCGCGCGGCCTCGACGACCCCGAGCTGCGCGCCCGCGTCGGCGCCGCCGGCCGTCAACGGGTGCTCGAACGCTGGACGTGGCGACGCTGCGCCGAGCTCACGGTCGAGCAGTACCGCGAGGTGCTGGCGATGCCGGCCAACGTCGAGAAGCTCCGCCGGAACGGACGATGCTGACAGCCGCGCCCACGGCCGCCGACGGGTACCGCCCACGACGGGAGCACGCCCGGTGTTGACGATCAGGTTCGACCTGCTCGGGCTGCGGGCGGGTGATCTCGTGCTCGACGTCGGCGCCGGTTTCGGGCGCCACGCCTTCGAGGTCGCGCGACGCGGCGCGCGGGTGGTGGCGCTCGATCACGCCCACGACGAGGTCATCCGCACCCGGGCCACGATCGGGGCGATGATCGCCGACGGCGAGATCGCCGAGGACCGCTTCGCCGGCGTGCTGCGCGGCGACGCCACCTGCCTGCCCTTCGACGACCACCGCTTCGACGCCGTGATCTCGTCGGAGGTGCTCGAGCACATCCAGGACGACGTCGGCGCGATCGCCGAGATGACGCGGGTCCTGCGCCCCGGCGGCGTGTTCGCCGCCACCGTGCCGGCGTGGCTGCCCGAGACGATCAACTGGAAGCTGTCCGACGAGTACCACGCGCCGAAGAGCCCCGGGGGCCACGTGCGGATCTACGCCGCCACCGAGCTCCGGGCGAAGCTCGTCGCGGCGGGCCTCGACGTCACGGGACGACATCGCGCCCACGCACTCCACTCCCCGTACTGGTGGCTGAAGTGCGCCGTCGGACCGGGCGACGACGACCACCGCCTCGTGCGCTCCTACCGCCGCTTCCTCGAGTGGGACATCGTCAACCAGCCCCGGAGCACCCAGGTCGCCGAGCGTGTGCTCGCCCCGGTGCTCGGCAAGAGCACCGTCTTCTACGCCCGCAAGCCGGGCGACCGCGCGCCGGCGCCGCCGGCACGCCCCACCGCAGGAGCGACACGATGACCGGTTCCCCCCTGGCCACCCTTCCCCACCTCGACGACGTGCTGACGGCCGACGAGGTCCGCGCCACCGGCGCCCACCTCGCCGAGCTGCAGTTGAAGACCGGGATGATCCCGTGGTTCCCCGGCGGGCACTGCGACCCGTGGAACCACGTCGAGTCGGCGATGGCACTCGACGTGGCGGGGTTCCACGCCGAGGCCGAGCAGGCCTATCGCTGGCTGGCCGCCACCCAACGCGCGGACGGCAGCTGGCACAACTACTACCGCTCCGACGGATCCGTCGAGGAGGCCAAGCTCGACACCAACGTGTGCGCCTACGTGGCGACCGGCCTGTGGCACCACTGGCGCTGCACCGGCGACGTCGCGTTCGTCGACGAACTGTTCCCCGTCGTGCGGCGCGCGCTCGACTGGGTCCTCGGTCACCGACGCGCCGACGGCACGATCCTGTGGGCGGTCGAGGCCGACCACGCGCCGTGGGCGTACGCGCTGCTCACCGGGTCCTCGAGCATCCAGCACTCGCTGCGTTGCGGCGCCGAGCTCGCCGAGCTGATCGACAGCCCGCGTCCCGACTGGGCCGCGGCGGCCGACACCATCGCAGGGGTGGTGGCCGATCGCCCGGACGCCTTCGAGCCGAAGACCCGCTGGGCGATGGACTGGTACTACCCGGTGCTGACCGGCGCCGTCACCGGCGAGGCGGCCAAGGCCCACCTGGTCGACCGCTGGGACACCTTCGCGCTCGAGGGCCTGGGCATCAGGTGCGTGAGCGACGAGCGGTGGGTCACCGCCTCGGAGACCGCCGAGTGCTCGCTCGCGTTCGCCTCGATCGGCGACCTCGCGACCGCGACCGACCTGCTCGCCTGGACCCGACCGCACCGTCTCGCCCACGGCGCGTACTGGACCGGCATCGTGCACCCCTCCGGTGAGCGCTTCCCGTTCGAGGAGCACACGTCGTACACCGCCGCGGCGATCATCCTCGCTGCGGATGCGATCACCGGGGCGTCGCCGGCGAGCGACGTTTTCTCCCGCGCCCACCGCGAGCTCGACTGAGACGCCGATGGACTCCGCTCTGGGGCGCACCGTGATCAGCCTGTGGAGCTGGTTGTGCATCGGTGTACTCGTGATCGTCTGGACCCCGATGGTGGCGATCGTCCGCCTCGTGACCGCTCCGTTCGACCGCGGCGCGTACGCAGCCGGGTACCTGTTCCGCAAGCTCGCGGTCGCCCACCAACGCCTCACGCCGCTGTGGACGTTCCGGGTCGAGGGATCCGTCCCGGACGATCCTCGTCGCCCCTACGTGGTGGTCGCCAACCACGAGAGCTTCGTCGACATCTTGTTGATCTCGCACCTCCCGATGGAGATGAAGTGGTTGAGCAAGCAGACGTTCTTCAAGATCCCGCTGGTGGGCTGGATGATGCGCCTCGCCGGCGACATCCCACTGCGCCGGGGTGAGCGGGAGAGCGCGCTCGAGGCGCTGCGCCAGTGCCGGATCCGACTGGACCGACACGTGTCGGTCATGATCTTCCCGGAGGGCACCCGCTCGAAGGAGGGCGAGCTCGGCGCGTTCAAGGACGGTGCGTTCTCGATCGCGATCGAGGCCGGCGTGCCGATCCTCCCGCTCGCCGTGCACGGCACGAAGACCGCGCTCCGCAAGCACGATTGGCGGCTCGGTCGCAGCCGCGCGGCCGTGCGCGTTCTCGACCCGGTGCCGACCGACGGGCTCGGGCCGGCCCACGTCGGCGAGCTGCGCGAACGTGTGCGATCGATGATCGCCTCCGAGCTCGCGACGCTGCGCGCCGACTGACGGATCGATCTGCTCCTCGGCCGGGTCAGTCGACGCGACGCAGGACGCGGAGCGAGCCGGTGGCGGACTCCAGCCGGAAGCGCCCGCTCTCGAGCGCCGGGACGAAGATCTGCTCGTACGGCGGTCGGCCGCCGTCGTTCGGGTCGGGGAACACGTCGTGGATCGCGAGCGAGCCCCCGATCGCCACGTGGGGCGTCCAGCCCGCGTAGTCGGCCCGGGCCGGCTCCTCACCGTGGCCGCCGTCGATGAAGACGAACGCGAGCGGGGTCGCCCAGTGGGCCGCGACGACGGGTGATCGTCCGATCACCCCGACGACGTGGTCCTCCAAACCGGCGTCGTGGACGGCCGCGCGGAAGAACGGCAACGTGTCCATCCGGCCGACCCGCAGATCGACCACCTCCGGGTCGTGGTGCTCCCAACCGGCCTGGTTCTCCTCGGAGCCGCGGTGGTGGTCGACGGCGAACACCACCGTGCCGCGTTCGCGGGCCGCCGCGCCGAGCCACACCGTCGACCGGCCGCAGTACGAGCCGACCTCGAGCCACGGCGCGCCGGGGAGCCGGACGCCGGCGTCGAGCGCGGCCGCGTGGAGGGCGTCGCCCTCGTCGGCCGGCATGAAGCCCTTCGTGGCGAGGGCCACGGCGCGCCAGTCCGGCGCGCCGCTCACCAGCGATCCCAGTGGATGATCGTGTCGGGTTCGGGCCGCGCCGCCGGCTTGAAGTCGGTGCCGACGGTGTAGGCGAGCGGCGACAGGCACAACTGCTGGACGTCGCCGAACGGGATCCCGACGATCTCGGCGACCTGTTGCTCCTGCATCAGGTGGACGGTGGTCCACGCCGTCCCCAACCCGCGGAGCCGAGCGGCGAGCATGAAGCTCCACATCGCCGGCAGCACGTTGCCGGTGAGCGCGGCGACCACGTTGGTCGGCTTGTCGTTGACCCGACCATGGGTGCACGCGATCACGTGCACGGGCGCCTCGCCCATGTGCTCGCCGAGGAAGTCGGCCGACGACTGGACGCGGTCCTGCTGTTCCTGCTCGGCCTTCGACCCCTTCTTGATCGACCCGACGTACACGCCGTCGAGCCCCTTGTAGATGTCGTAGCAACGGCGGTACACGTCGCCGATCGCCTTGCGCTTGGCGGCGTCGCGGACGACCACGAACTGCATCGTCATGTTGTTGCTGCCCGACGGTGCCTGCATGGCGATCGACACGCACTCGCGGATCAGGTCGTCGGGCACCGGCCGCTCGAAATCGAGGCGTTTGCGGACGGCCCGCGTCGTGGTGAGCAACTCCTCGGGGGTCAGTTCGAGCATGCGGTCGATACTACGTGTCCGGGGCGACGGGCCAGCGCCCGGCGAACGCCTCCACCAGTTCTCGCTGGGCCCCGACCTCCGGGCCGGCCATCGGCCGGTGATCGGCGACGATGCGCAGCGCGTCGTCGAGGCCGAGTCCGGCGGCGACGAGCAGACAGGTGGCCATGGTTCCGGCGCGCCCGATCCCGGCGGCGCAGTGCACGACCAGGTGCTCG